>JANXWT010000207.1 GCA_025351035.1 Opitutia bacterium
CCTCCTGTCCTCAGGGTGGCGGGTTTTGAACCCTTCCCCATGTGACCTTTCGTGGCGGGTTTTGAAGTGTCCCATGACACAAAAAGCCGCGTCCAGGAAAATTTTCATGCGCCTCCGCTCACACTCCGGAAACTGCCGCGCCCCCGCCACAGGCGGGCAAGCTCCGCGTTTAAGTCCGAACCCCGGCTTGAAGCCCGGAGCTCGCCTATGGCATGGCTTGCCTGCCTATGGCGCGGCGGCTAGGCTGCCTGCAATGGTTGCACGCCCGCCTTGACCTTCGGACCCACCGTGTTGATGGCCTCGCGCAAGTCGTAGTCGAGCTGCACCCGCAACCAGTAACCGGGCGTCTGTCCAAAGTAGGCGCACAGATGGAGGTCGGTCTCGGCCGAAATCCCACGCTTCTCGTTGACGATTTCGTTGACCCGCTGATGCGGCAGCTTCGTGTCCTTGGCCAGCCGGTAAGGCGTGATGCCGAGCGGAAGCAGAAACTCTTCGCGGAGAAGTTCGCCCGGGTGGACATTGAGGTGTTTTTTCATGGTGTCAGTGGTAGTCGGTGATTTCCACGTCGTGCGCGTTGCGCCCATCCCAGCGGAAGCAAACACGGTATTGGTCGTTGATCCTGATGCTATGTTGCCCGGCCCGGTCTCGCTGCAGTGCTTCAAGCTGGTTGCCTGGCGGGAAGCGAAGCTCGGTGAGGGCCGACGCGGCAGATAGTTGGGTGAGTTTTCTCAGTGCTGTTTTATGGATGGAGGGTGGCAGTTCTGGAGGTTTTTGGCCGCGCCAGAGGGCGGCCATTGGCTTATGGGCAAAAGAGATGATCACGGCAACTAAGCTTATTAGTCATGCCATGCGTGCATCCTGTCAAGCGTGAGTATGCACGGATAACAGGAAACGATCATCTACCAGCGTGGTCTTCACGGTAATTTCCCGGCGGGGGTTTTCTTCCACAGACATACAGGCCTAAGGGCAGACCTGTGGCATGGACTGCTTTCGCCTTTCGGTGTTTGCGGAATAATTCTCCCTTCCCAATCGCCGCCGGGTGCGGCAGAAACCAGGACACATGAAGGCCACATTCTTCGCCGTTCCGCTTCTCGCTGCCTTGCTCGGCGGCTGCCAGTCGCCGGCACCGGCCCCGGTCGCGCCTGACCGCCCCCCGGAGTATTTCCCGACGCCGATGAAGGCGAATCCGCCGCTGCCCTTCTCCGAGGCGGTGCGGGTGGGGGACATGCTTTATCTTGCCGGCCAGCTCGGCACCGCCCCGGGGACCACGCAGGTCGTGCCGGGCGGCATTGCCGCCGAGGCGCGGCAGGTGATGGAGAACATCAAGGCCGCACTTGGGCGCCACGGCACCTCGCTCGATCACGCCGTGAAATGCACGGTGTTCCTCGCCGACATGAAGGAATGGCCGGCGTTCAATGCCGTCTACCGCGAGTTTTTCAAAAAGGATTTTCCCGCCCGCAGCGCGTTCGGCACGACCGGGCTCGCGTTTGGCGCGCGCGTCGAGGTCGAGTGCATGGCGTGGATCCCGCCCGCCGCCAAATGAAAAACATGAAGCGGCTCCTGGGTCTGGCTTTCACCTGCTTTGCTCTTTCCGCGGCCGCGCGCGCGGCCGACTATCCCGTGCCCACCGAGGGGGATTTTGTCCTCCGGGATTTCCCGTTCCGCTCGGGTGAGATCTTGCCGGAGCTGCGGCTCCACTATCGCACGCTCGGCACGCCGCGGCGCGACGCAGGCGGCGTCGTGCGCAACGCCGTGCTCATCACCCACGGCACCACGGGCAGCGGCGCGCAGTTTCTCTCGCCGCTGTTCGCGCCCGAGCTCTTCGGTGCCGGCCAGCCGCTGGATGCGACGAAATATTTCATCGTGCTGCCCGACGGCATCGGCCACGGCAAGTCCGGCAAGCCCAGCGACGGGTTGCGCGCGAAGTTTCCGCATTACGGCTATCGCGACATGATCGAGGCGCAGCGCCGGCTGCTCGTGGACGGCCTCGGCGTCGCGCATCTGCGGCTCGTGATGGGCACGTCGATGGGCGGCATGCACACCTGGCTGTGGGGGCAGGTTTACCCCGGCATGATGGACGCGCTCCTGCCGCTCGCCAGTGTGCCCGGCCAAATCTCGGGCCGGAACCGCGCGTGGCGCCGGCTCGCCATCGACGCCATCCGCCACGATCCCGAGTGGCAGGGCGGGGAATACCGGACGCAGCCTCAGTCGCTCCGCACGGGCGCGCAGATGCTTTATCTGATGAGCAGCAACCCGGTCCTGCGCCAGACGGAGGCGCCGACGCTGGTCAAGACCGACGCCGCGCTCGATGCGTTCGTGGCGAACTATTTCAAGACCGGCGACGCGAACGATTACCTCTACGCGCTCGAAGCCTCCGCCGACTACGACCCGGCGCCCGGCTTGGAGAAAATCACGGCGCCGCTGCTCGCGATCAACACGGCCGACGACCTGATCAACCCGCCCGAGCTGGGCATCCTCGAGCGCGAGATCAAACGCGTCGCGCACGGCCGGGCGATCGTCATTCCGTTCAGCGACCAGACCCGCGGCCACGGCAGCCACACGGTGGCGGCGTTGTGGAAGGAAGAGCTGGTTCGCTTGCTCGCCGAGTCGGAGCGGTAGCCACTGCCTCCGTGCCTGTGGGTTTGGTGGAGCGTTCTGAACCGGCAGGCAGGGACGCCTGCCGCTACACCGCGTCGGGGCGAGTGATATTTTCGAGTTTCGACGCGGGCTGAGGCATCGCGCTACTGCCGAGCCCGTTTTGCTTTTATCCGTCTTTATCCGGGCCATCCGTGGTAAAAAAACGACGCCCGATTGCGGCTCGATAATCGGACTGGCCAAAACCGGCGCGGTGCTGTCAATTTGCCCGCGATGAAAAAGGCCCTGATCACCGGCATTACCGGCCAAGACGGCTCCTATCTGGCCGAGCTGCTGCTCGCCAAGGGCTACGAGGTCCACGGCATCATCCGCCGGGCGTCGAGCTTCAACACCGCCCGCATCGACCACCTGAATTTCAACCGGCACGCCAATGGCGCCAAACTCACGCTGCACTACGGCGACCTCGCCGACGGCGTCCAGATGGTGAAGCTGCTCTACGAACTGCAACCCGACGAAATCTACAACCTTGGCGCGCAGTCGCACGTGCGCGTGTCGTTCGACATTCCCGAATACACGGGCGACGTCGACGGCTTGGGCGCGCTGCGCATCCTCGAGGCCATCCGCGAGGCCGGCCTCGGGAAGAAAACGCGTTTCTACCAGGCGTCGTCGTCCGAGATGTTCGGCAAGGTGCAGGAGGTGCCTCAGGTCGAGACGACGCCGTTCTGGCCCCGCTCGCCCTACGGTTGCGCCAAGGTTTTTGCCTACTGGCTGACGGTGAATTTCCGCGAGAGTTACCAGCTCCACGCCTCGAACGGCATCCTCTTCAATCACGAGAGCCCGCGCCGCGGCGAGACCTTTGTCACGCGCAAGATCACGCGCGCGGCGACCCGCATCAAGCTCGGCCTGCAGGATTCGCTTTACCTCGGCAACCTCGACGCCAAGCGCGACTGGGGCTACGCCAAGGAATACGTCGAGATGATGTGGCTGATGCTCCAGCAGGACCGGCCCGACGACTACGTCGTGGCCACGAACGAGACGCACAGCGTGCAGGAATTCTGCGAGGCGGCCTTCGGGCATCTCGGTCTCGACTGGCAGAAATACGTGAAGCACGACGCGCGCTACGAGCGTCCGGCCGAGGTCGAGCTGCTCATCGGCAATCCCGCCAAGGCGAAGCAGCAGCTCGGCTGGGAGCCGAAGGTGCGGTTCAAGGAGCTTGTCACGCTCATGGTCGACCACGATCTCGCGTTGGCGAAGCGCGAGGCGCAGATCGCGGGCTTGCCGGCGGAGCCGCGCGTGCCAATTGCATGAGCGCTTGGCGCGAGTCGAAAAGTTTGAAAGTGACAAAGTCCAAAGGTAACAATGAGCTTCGCCAGTCGATTTGAAGAACTTGAGATTTGGCCGGCTGGTCAGGATTTCGCCGTCGAAATTTACAGCCACTTTGGAGTTGATGGATCGTCGGTCCGAGAATTTTCGTTTATGGGCCAGATCCGGTCGGCGGTGGTCTCGATTTCCAACAATATCGCCGAAGGCTTCGAGTGCGCGACACCCAAGGAGTTCAATCGTTTCCTGATCATCGCCAAACGATCATGCGGGGAGGTGCGCAGCATGCTCTGGCTTGCGCCGCGACTAGGATACATGTCTGTTGACCAGGCAGCCAAATATCGCGCCAAGGCTGAACTCCTGAGCAAGCGAATCGCGGCCTTTGCGCGCACCCTTGGCGTCTAACCTTTCACCTTCCTACTTTCTCACCTTTGCACTCCACCCGCCTCTTCATCGCAGGCCACCAAGGCATGGTGGGCGCGGCCTTGGTGCGCCGCTTGCGCGCGGAGCCGGGTGTGCAGTTGGTGCTCAAGACCCGGCGCGAGCTCGACCTCACCGACGCGGCGGCGGTGGCGGCGTTCTACGCGGCGGAAAAACCGGAGGCCGCGATCATCGCGGCGGCGAAGGTCGGCGGCATCCACGCCAACAGCACTTATCCGGCGGACTTCATTTATTCGAATCTGGCGGTGGCCACCAACACCATCCACGGCGCCTTCATGGCGGGCGTGCCGCGGCTGCTCTTCCTCGGCAGCTCGTGCATCTACCCGAAGCACGCGGCGCAGCCGATGGCCGAGGATTGCCTGCTGACGGGCGAACTCGAGCCGACCAACGAACCCTACGCCATCGCGAAGATCGCCGGGCTCAAGCTCGCGCAATGCTACCGCCGGCAGCACGGGGTGCTGTTCCACTCGGCGATGCCGACGAATCTCTACGGCCCGGGCGACAACTATCACCTGCAGAATTCCCACGTGCTGCCCGCGCTCATCCGCAAATTCCACGAGGCGAAAGAGGCCGGTCGCGCCGAGGTCGTGGCGTGGGGCACCGGCGCGCCGAAGCGCGAGTTCCTGCATGTCGACGATCTGGCCGACGCCTGCGCGTTTCTGCTCAGGCAGGAGAATCCGCCAGACTGGGTCAATGTCGGCACGGGCACCGATGTTACCATCCGCGAGCTCACCGAGCTCGTGCGCGAAGTCACCGGCTTTGAGGGGAAAGTAGTCTGGGACGCCACCAAGCCCGACGGCACGCCGCGCAAGCTGCTCGATGTCTCGCGGCTGACGGCCCTCGGCTGGCAGGCGAAGACCGCGTTGCGCGACGGCGTGGCGCGGACCTACCGCGATTTCCTCGCCGAGCTGGCAACGGGCACGCTGCGGAGCTGAGGGTGGGCCCTGTCGTGGGCGTTGACTCGGCGGGTTGCGCCGCCAAGCTGGCGGCGTTAGCCAGCCAGTTTCCGCTCACAACCTCAACCCATCCTGACCATGTCCACTACGCCCGAAACCCCGCCGCCCGCCACTGAGGACCGCACTGTCGCCATCCTCACTTATCTCACACTCATCGGATTTATCATCGCGATTGTCATGCATGGCAGCAAAAAGACCGCGCTGGGTTCCTTTCACCTGCGACAAGGACTGGGCCTGTTTATCACCAGTCTGGTCATTTGGATTCCCGGTCTGATCATCTCGTTTATTCCTTTGGTCAACCTCGCGATGATTCTGGTGTGGCCGCTTTGCGGGCTCGCTTTGGTCGTGCTGTGGATCATGGGGCTGCTCGCGGCGGTCAATGGGCAGCAGAAACCCATGCCGGTGGTGGGCGAGTTTTACCAGAAACGGCTGGCCGGTGCCTTTGTCTGAAGGCCGCTTCCGTTCTGCCCACAACCGCCGCCGTCCGGTCGGTGTGCGCGGCTTTTCTTGCCCGGCGGTCGGGGAACCGCGGTGACTTTCCGCTTGCGACGCCGACACTCCTGCCAAGCGTGAGACTCTGCATGATCGCTCCCGAAACCTTTTCCCACCTCGAGAACATCAAGAAGCGCGCCGGCTACTTGTGGAGGTTTCTTTGACGTCGACCAAAAGCAGCGGGAAATCGAGGCGCTGGAAGCCCAGATGGGCGCACCGGCTTTCTGGGATAACAACGAGCGCGCGCAGAAGCACATCGCCAAGCTCAACGGTCTGAAACGCGCCATTGGCGGGCTGCTCGCCTTCCACAAAAAAATCGACGACGCCGCGGTGATGGTCGAGTTGATCGAGTCAGCCGCCCCCGCCGAGCAGGAAGCCTACGCCCGGGAACTCGATGCCGCGGTCACCGCACTGGTGGCGGAGCTGGACAAGCTCGAGATCGCCTCCTTCCTCACCGGCCAGTTCGACCGCAACAACGCGATTTTCTCCATCCAGGCCGGGGCGGGCGGCACCGAGTCGAACGACTGGGCCGACATCCTTTTCCGCATGTATTCGCGCTGGGCGGAGCGGCGCGGGTTTACGACCGAGCTGATGGATGTGCAGCCCGGCGACACGGCGGGCATTTCCAAGGCCACGATTCTCATCAAGGGCGAAAACGCCTACGGCTACGTGAAGGCTGAGCGCGGCGTGCACCGGCTCGTGCGCATCTCGCCGTTCGATTCGAACAAACGCCGCCACACGTCGTTCTGCGCGGTCGACGTCGTCGCGGAAATCACGGAGGAGATCGAAATCAACATCCCCGAGGACGAGATCCGCACCGACGTCTACCGCTCGTCGGGCAAGGGCGGGCAGGGCGTCAACACCACCGACTCCGCCGTGCGCCTCACGCACATTCCCTCCGGCATCGTGGTCGTCTGCCAAAACGAGCGTTCGCAGATCAAGAACCGCGCGGCCGCGCTGCTCGTGCTCAAAGCGCGCCTCTATGAGAAACGGCTCGACGACAAACGCAGCGAAATGGAGAAATTCTACGGCGAGAAGGGCGAGATTGGCTGGGGCAGCCAGATTCGCAGCTACGTTTTGCAACCCTACCAGATGGTGAAAGACCTGCGCACCGGCGTGAGCACGAGCGACACCCAAGGCGTGCTCGACGGCGATCTCGACCGCTTCATTTACGGCTGGCTGCGCGCCGGCTGCCCGCGGCACCGCAACAAGGACATCCAGATGGAGGACTGATTGGCAGAATTACGAATTCCGAATGACGAACTGGGCGGGATTTCCGTTTGCACCTTTCGACATTTGACATTCGTCAGTCTTCATCCCGCCACCATGCCCGACCTCTCTTACGAAGCCATCCGCTCCGCGCTCGCCGCGCAGGAATTGTTTGAGGCGAAATCGTGGCAGCTTTCCCCGCAGGCTTGGCCGCTCACCCCCGAGCAGGTTGGGCAGCTCGAGCAGATCGGCGCAGCCTGCCTCGAGTTTCATCAGGCGCTGGAGACGCTTTATCTACGCTCGGTCGCCGGGAAAAATCTCCTGCGCAACAAGCCGCTGCTCGCGCCGTGGGTCGCCGACTACCTCGACCGCGGCAAGCCCGCCGCGCTCGTGCAGCACGCGCGCGACCCGCAGAACCGCGGCCAGTTTCCCACCGTCCTGCGGCCCGATCTGCTGCTGACCGACGACGGCTTCGCGCTGACGGAGCTCGACTCCGTGCCCGGCGGCATCGGCCTGACGGCTTTTCTCAACCGGCTCTACGGCGGCGGGTCCGACCCGGCCATCCTCGGCCACGGTGACGCGATGATCGAGAATTTCCACGCCGCGCTCGCGGCTTTGCGGCCCGGCGTGCGCAATCCCCTGATCGCGCTCGTGGTGAGCGACGAGGCCGGCACCTACCGTCCCGAGATGAAATGGCTCGCCGAGCAGCAGCAGCAGCGCGGCCGGCGGGTCTTCTGCCTGCGGCCGGAGGAGATTTTCCCGCTCGGCGGCGAACTCTTTTTCGACGTCGAGGGCACGCCCGAGAAGATCGACGTCATCTACCGGTTCTTCGAGCTCTTCGACTGGGCCAATGTGAAGATCGCCGCCGACATCATGGAAGCATGGCAGAGCGGGGCGGTCGCGATCGCGCCGCCCATGCGGCATTTTCAGGAGGAGAAACTGGCGCTCGCGCTCTTTCACCACCACTTGCTGCCGGATTTTTGGGCCGAGGCGCTCAGCAGCCGCAGCCTGAAGATCCTCCGGCAAATCATCCCCGCGTCGTGGGTGATCGATCCGGCACCGCTGCCGCCGGGCGCGGTGCTCGACGGTCCCCGCCTCGGCGGGCGCGCGCTCAACGACTGGCGCGACCTGGCGGGCGCATCGCAGAAGGAGCGCGATCTCATCATCAAGATCAGCGGGTTTCACGAGACGGCGTGGGGCGCGCGCAGCGTCGTGCTCGGCAGCGATTGTTCGCGCGAGGAGTGGCAGGCGGGTCTCGATCAGGCGCTGCGGCTCACGCCGGTCAATTTCCACGTGCTGCAGGAATACAGGAAGCCGAAGCGCGTCTCGCATCAGCTCTACCAGGCGTCCGCAGGCCTGCCCGCCGCCTTGGCGAAGGATGGGCGATTGCGGCTATGTCCCTATTATTTCGTTGTGGGCGGTCAGTCGCGCCTCTCCGGTGTGCTGGCCACTTTTTGTCCGCCCGACAAAAAAATCATCCACGGGATGCAAGATGCGGCCTTGCTCCCTTGTAGGGCTTTATCCTTAGTCTAAGGCGTGCTCAATTCAGCCGGTCCAATCTTCGGTTTCAGCCTTTCCGGCTCCTGGTGCTGGGTGCGGCTGGTCGTTTTGACCGGCGTGGTCTGGATGGGCGGGGTGCTTGCGGGGCAGACCCCTGACGCGACGGTCAGCGCACCTGCGACCGGCGATCCCGGGGCGTTGAACCGGCCGACCGAGAATCAGGAAAACATCATCCGCTCGCTGCGCGCCGACAACCGGCGGCTGAACGAAGAAGTCAAGAACGCCACCCGCGAGCTGCTTTCGCTGAACCAGCAACTGCGCACGCAGCGCGATCAATCCGGTCGCCCCGCCGGTAGCGCCACTCGCCAGATGGGTGAATTGCGCACCGACAATCAGCGGGTCAGCAGCAACAACACCCGGCTGACAGACGAGCGCGAGGCGGCCGTGAAGGATGCCGAGAACTACGCGGCGCAGTTGCGCGATGCGCGCAGCGAGGTCACCCGCCTGACCATCGAGGTGCAGCAGCTCCGGTCCGGCCGACCGACCGGCGACGCTCAGGGCAAGCAGGCCGACCAGTCGGCGGTGCAGGCCGAGAACTTCCGCGCGGAGAACGCCGCGTTGACCGCCCGCATTGCCGACTTGTCCACCCAACTTTCCATCGCCCGCGCGCGGCCCGGCAACGACGACTCCGACCGCGGGTTGGCGCAACTCGCCGCTTTGCGGGAGGAAAATTCCCGTCTCAGGCAGACGGCTGAGACCGCGCAATCGCAGATCGATCAACTGACGGCGCAACTCGCCGCCGCGCAGCAGGCGTTGGACACGGCCAAGAAGAACCTCGCCGACCTCCTCGCCGGGCGCGACCATCCCGTGAAGGGTTCCGACGCCACCGAAGCGCCGCGTCGGTAAGGCGCGGAGCTCGCGCGCTCACGCGCGCGTAGTGCCGTAGCTTCCGTAGGTGGCGATTTTATCGCGGACGCGGGCGATCTCCTTGTCGGACAAAATCACCGGGTCGCCGACCTGAAGGGCGCGCCAATACATCGCGGCGAGCGTCTCGGCCTCGATGGTCAGGGCGAGCGCGCGCTCCAGCGTGGGACCGGTGACAATGAGGCCGTGGTTGCCGATGAGCGCGGCGTGCCGGCCCGCGAGGGCGCGGAGGATGTGACCGGACAATTCCTGTGTGCCGTAGGTGGCGTAGTCCGAACAGCGGAGGTTGTTCCCGCCGAATAGCGCCACGAGGTAGTGGAACGCCGGGATGTCGCGGCGCAGGCACGCGAGGGTCGTCGCGAACATGCTGTGCGTATGCACAATCGCTCCGACCTCCGGGCGCGCCCGCATGATGTCGAGATGGAACCGCCATTCGCTGGAGGGCGGGCGGCGGCCGGAGGGCCGGCCCTCAAGGGTGAGATGGACGATGTCCGCCGGTTTCATCCGGTCGTAGGCCAGCGCGGTGGGGGTGAGCAGAAAACCGGTGGCGATGCGGGCGCTGACGTTGCCGGACGTGCCTTGGTTGAGGCCGCGGCGGTCGAGTTCGAGACAAGTGGCGATGATCTGACGGCGGAGTTTCAGGTTGGTGGCTTTCATGGCGGCTGGCTTTGCGCAAGGATTGCTCAGATTCGGTCGGGAAAAAGCTGGGCGAGTCCGGCGGCGGTGGCGGGACAGATGCCGCGCTCGGTGATGAGTCCGGTGACGAGCCGCGCCGGAGTGACGTCGAAGCCGGGGTTGCGGGCCGGGCTGCCGTCCGGGGTGACCCGGATGGTGGCGAGGCCGCCGTTGTCGAGCCGGCCGGTGAGGTGCGTGACCTCGCGCGGGGAGCGCTCTTCGATCGGAATTTCACGCACGCCGTCGCGGATTGAAAAGTCGATGCTCGGAGACGGCGTCGCGACATAAAACGGGATGCCGTTGTCATGCGCGGCGAGCGCCTTCAGATAGGTGCCGATCTTGTTGCAGACATCGCCGTGCGCCGTGACGCGGTCGGTGCCGACGATGACCACATCGACCTCGCCGCGTTGCAGGTAGTGGCCGCCGGCGTTGTCGACGATGACGGTGTGCGGCACTCCGTGGTTGAGCAGTTCCCAGGCGGTGAGACTGGCGCCTTGGTTGCGCGGGCGGGTCTCGTCCACCCAGACGTGGAGGGGCAGGCCGGCATCGTGGGCGAGGTAGAGGGGCGCGGTGGCGGTGCCCCAGTCGACGGTGGCGAGCCAGCCGGCGTTGCAATGCGTGAGGATGTTCAGGCGCGTGCCGGGCGCTTTTTTTGCGGCGAGCGCCTGGAGGAGCGGCCGGCCCGCCTCACCGATGGCGCGGTTGATGGCCACATCCTCGTCGCAAATTTTCCCGGCGAGCGCGCGGGCCGCGGCGGCGCGTTGACTGGACGGGAGCGGTGCGAGGTGCGCATGGCAGCGTTCGAGCGCCCAACGGAGGTTGATGGCGGTGGGGCGCGTCTCCCGCAGTTCGGTGTGAGCGGCGGCGAGCGACACGTCGCTCGGGTCGGCGCGGAGGGCGAGCCAGAGGCCGTAGGCGGCGGTGGCGCCGATGAGCGGGGCTCCGCGCACCTGCATCGATTTGATGGCGTGCGCGGCGTCGGCGAGCGAGCGGAGGGTGAGCGTGGCCAGCTCGTGCGGCAGGCGCGTCTGGTCGATGATCCCGACGGACTCGCCGTCTGTTTCGGGCCAGATAGTGCGCCAAGGTTGGCCGTGAATGTTCATGAAAAGTCTGGCTCATCTGAAACCCGGCCTTGCGAGGGGGCAAAGGATTTCGTTCAGACCGGCATCCCAAATCCGGTTTGCCAAAGAATGCAGGTGACGCATTATTCCAGCCAGGAGCACGGTGCAGGAAATCAAGGCGGCCATCACCCGGCTCCCGCTGGAAGAACAGGCGGCTTTGATCGCGGATCTATGCGGCTGGACCGACGATGATTGGGACCGCCGGATGAAGGCCGACGCCAAGGCCGGCAAGTTTGTAGAGCTAAGTCGTCAGGCTTGACACTGTATCATTATAGATTCACCCATTGGTGGTGTCGAAACCGCGTCCGCTTCCGTGCGTGTTCTTTCGCACGGCCGCCGGCAACGAACCGGTCCGTGAATGGCTGAAAGGCCTGCCGGAAAACGAACGGAAGCAGATCGGGGCCGACATTCTGGCGGTGCAGTTTGGCTGGCCGCTTGGGTTGCCGTTGGTGGATTCCTTGGGCGAGGGCCTGTGGGAAGTCCGCACGCGGCTCCCCAGCCGGATTGCTCGCACCCTCTTCTTCACCCACGACGAAACCATCATCCTGTTGCACGGGTTCATCAAAAAGACCCGGGCGACACCCGAACACGAACTCAACCTGGCCCACAAAAGGAAACGCGATTATGAGCATCAACAAAAACATCCACCGCGGAAGTAACTTCACGGATTTTCTCCGCGCGGAGGGTATCTACGAGGAGGTCGAGGCCGCCGCGATCAAGAAGGTCATCGCCGCCGCGCTGGCGAAGCAGATGGAGCGCAAGGGCGTGTCCGTCTCGGCGCTGGCCGAGAAGCTCGGCACCAGCCGGGCGGCGCTCAACCGCGTGCTCGA
>JANXWT010000216.1 GCA_025351035.1 Opitutia bacterium
CTTCGCTTGGGCGGCGATGGCGTCCGCGATTGCCGCGTCGCGCACGATGCGGTCGGCTTCTTGTTTCTTTTTGACCACAACCTGCGCGGCTGCTTTGCGGGCTTCGATATTGGCTTGATAGCTCTTGGTGAAATTCCAGTAGGCGCTGCCGAAGATCAGGACGCCAATCAGCGGGACGAGGATGTAGACTTTGTTCATGGTCGAATGGTTCGGGAGGTAAGTGGTGGCTCAGGTTTTGCCGAGTTTGGCTTCGCGTTCTTTGATGGCCTCTTCGATCGCTGACTTCATCTTCTTGGCTTCCTTCGCGCCTTCAGGAGTCTCCATCGCGCGAGTTGCCGCCTCCAGCGCCGTGTCGAATTTCTTCTGTTCGTAGCTGAGGTAGGCGAGAAAGAGATAGGCTTGATGTGGCTTGGAGGTGCTGCCCTTGGCGATACAGGCTTGCAGGTGGACGATCGCCTCCACCGGCTTGTCGAGGGTGTAGTAGATCTGGGCAATCTGATATTCGATTTGCCCGGACTTTGGATAGGCCTTGGCGGCGGTAGCCAGAACATCGATCGCCTTGAACTCACGATGCATCTGCTGGTAGGAATAGGAAAGGAGCTCCCAGTGTTGCTGAGTGTTCTCGACATTGCCGTTGTGCAGCCCGGCGGAGAGCAGTTCGGCGGCCTTTTCATACTGGCCGATGTTGAAGTAAATGCCGATGAGATTGAAGTTTTCCTTGGGCGAATTCATCAGCCCGAACGATTGGGCGCGCTCGAAGGTAAGGATCGCGCGGGTGTCCTTGTTTTGGTTGAGGTAAATTGCCGAGAGCTGCTGCCAGTAATTTTTGCTCTCGGGCTTTTGCTTGACCAAGAGCTCAAGGACTTCGGCCGCCTCGGCATTCCGGTTTAATTGCTGCAGGCACGCCAGTTTGATGAGGTAAAGATTGTCTTTCGGGTGAGCGCTCAGGTGCAGGGCCGCCTCCGTTTGGTCGAGGGCCTGAATGATCATTTTCTCGTCAACGTGCTCCGGGTTCTGCGCCGCCCGGTTGTAGAGGAGAGACGCATAGAAGAGCAGGGCTTCGGCGGTGGGTTTCTTCGTCAGCTTTGTCCAACGGCTCATGCTCTTCTCGGCCTTTTCGTAATACTGCGAAGCTATCGTCGTGTTTTTAGTCGCGGTGGCCTCCTGATAATACAACTGGGCGAGAATGAATAAGAGCTCCAAGGTCGTCTTTTCGTCCGCGAAAGTCGGGCTGTGCGAATCGGAGAGCTGCACATACGTCTCGATCGGGAGAATGGAGCGGGCATATTCGCCTTTTTGCAGCAGCATCTGGCCCTTGTAGTATTGGAGCATCGCCGCGTCGTAGCTGGCCGGTTCGACCTTTGCTAACTGGGCGTCGAGGATCGCGACCGCCCCATCCCAGTTTTTGGCATCGGTGATCGGCTTGAGCTTTGCGAATTCCTCGGAAGTCTTATCGGAAACCTGATACTCCCGTGGGGGCGTTTCCTGCGCCAAGCCGGTCAAGGCTAGCCCCAAGGCGACGGCCGAGGCCGTCAGACTCAGGCGAAGAATTAAGGATGGCTTAAACATGGTGACGCGAACGCAGTCTATTCGTCGTTGAGGTTAAAGGCGATGGGAATGGCCATCTTGGTGTTGACGGCACGGCCACCCTTGCGACCCGGGCGCCATTTCCATTTCAGGACTGCTTGCACGGCAGGTTGCTCGAATTCCCGCTGGGTTGACTTGATGGCGTAAGCTTCCACCACGTCACCGCTGGATCCGACGATGAAGGCGACGGTAACTTCGCCGCTGATACCGGCGCGGCGCATCTCGAAGGGATAATTCGGCGGGCCTTGAAATTTTGGCGACGGGGCCTGGTCCAGATTGGCGATGTCGAAGAGGTCTTTCATGCCCTTGCCAAGATTGGCGCCGGGTCGCGTGACTGGGATGGTAACCGCGCCCTTGGAAGGCGTGAGGCCCGGCGGCGGCGGCGGCTGGATCTGTTGGACAAAAGCATTCACCGGGACAACCGTCGGTAAGTCGACAAGGCTCGGAGGAGCCAGCTGGTTTTCGACGACCTCGTCGTTCTGTTCTTCGGGTTTGTCTTCCTTGTCTGGCTCGATCACCGGCATTTCCATTAGCATCTGGTCGACCTTTTCCTCGACGTGTTTCTTGACCTCTTCCTTGGGCTTGGGCAAACCGAAGATGAAGCCGGCGTGGAGCAGGGCGGAAACTATGATGCCGATGATGAGGTCTCTGCGCATGAGGTTAGTTCCGGGTCATTTACCTGTCGGGCGGGTGCGGGTTTCCACCGAGAATTTTTCTATCCCAGCTTTGCGAATTTCGTCGAGCACGACAATCATGGCGCCAAAGCGGGCTTTTTCGTCGCCGGCGATCATGATGCGGGGATCTTTCGTCTGGGTCTTGTAATAGCCGATGCGGGACGGAAGCTCGGTCATGTCGATCGCTTCGCGATTCCAAAACACCGCGCCTTCACTGGAGATCTGGATGGTGACGGTCTCGTCCTTGTCTGGTGGCTTCGGATTCGGGTTGGGCACGGGCAAGTCCACCGGCAGTGACTGGATGCGATTGAGCGACAGGGTAAACAGCACGAAGGTGGCGAGCAGAAAGAAAATGACATCAATGAGCGGGATGATCTCAATGCGCGCCTTTTTGCGAAATGGGATTTTGAGTTTGATGCCGTCCATGGTGATGCTCGTTTGTCTGTTTAACGTAGCAAAAGAGTTTTTCTTAGTTTTGCCGCACGCGAGTCTCGATAAAGACCTTGGTGAAACCGGCCTTGCGGGCTTCATCAAACACGTAGATGACCTGCGCAAAGAAGGCCCGCTCATCGCCGTTGATCAGGATACGTCCGTCTATTGGGAAGTCCCGGTGGAATTTTACCAAGCGCTGAAGAAACTCGTCGAGAGTCACCGGGTCTTTGTTCCATGCCAGCGTGCCGTCAGAGGTGACGGAAACCGTCGCCGTGCCGGCCGGGTCCCGTGCCACGCTGGTCGCGGAGATTGGCAACTGGACGCTGACGCCATTCGACTTGTTCAGCGAAAGAGTGAACAACACAAAGGTGGCGAGCAGGAAGAAAATAACGTCAATGAGAGGGATGATCTCAATGCGTGCCTTCTTTGCGCCACCTGGGCCTTGTCCGCCGCCACCTCCGTGCATAGCAATTCCGGGTTAGGGGTTGGTTGTGGTTCGAAACGATCGTCGGCCGCCGCTTAGTGGCGGGCGAAGGGGGGGAGAGTCTCGGACTTCTTGATGAGAATAGTGAGCATATTGGCCGCATCTTCCACTTCCAGACGTGCCTCTTCGAGTCGTGCGTTAAGATAGTTGTAGGGTAGCAAGCCGCTGACCGCGACCGCGAGACCGCAGGCCGTGGCGATGAGCGCCTCGGCGACGCCACCAGTGATCGCACCGGCGGCGGCCCCAATGTCGCCCGTGCCGAGCGCGGCAAAGGTTTCCATCATGCCCGTGACTGTGCCGAGGAGACCGAGGAGCGGAGCGGCCGTGATGCAGGTATCGAGCGTCGGAATGCCCTGACTGAAGCGCTGGAGTTCCTGATTGGAGGCACGGGTGAAGGCGTTGCCAAGGGAGAATTCTTTGTGCGTGAGTGCGTAGGTGAGGATCCGGGCGACGAAGTCTTGGCTCTTCTTGCCGGCCTCGACCGCACCCTCGATGTCGCGCTTGGCCACGCACTCCATCACTTGCTCGACGACAGCGGGCTCGCGGCGGCTATTCTCGCGGACAATAAACAACAAGCGCTCCGTCACGACAGTGATGAGGAGAAAGGACACGATCAGGATCGGCCACATGATGGGGCCGCCGTGCTTAAACAACTCCATCGGAGTTTGATTCATCAAGAACGCCAAGGGCATTTGTGCAGTGATCATGGTGCGATAACGGGGATCAGGAGTTTTTGGGTGAGGTTAGCTGTGGGAGAATGAGTGGATCGAAAGCCGGGAAGATCATGCGGTCACGCACTGCCTTAGGAACGCCTGTGGCCCACGCGGACTTGGCGTTTGGCCGGTGAGAAATGGAACTGGGGTGTTCGGCTGGAGCAAGGGACAGGGCGAGAATTTCGAGGGAAGCGGATGTTGTTTGGAATCACTTTCGCGTGTCAATGCGCTTTCTATCTTCGGGGTGAGAATTTTTTGCGTGGCTGCCCGACTAGGAGTCGAACCTAGACAAAACGAGTCAGAGTCGTTTGTGCTACCATTACACCATCAGGCAGTGAACGCAAAATTTCCAAGGCGTGTGTCGCGACCGGCGGGTCGAGGCGACGCTCAGTCGGTGGTCGGGCGATCCGCTTCGGTCCGCCGAAGGCGAGGGTGAAGCGGGGCTTTGGGTTTGGAAGAAAACTGGAGCCGGCGATGGGATTCGAACCCGCAACCGCCTGTTTACAAAACAGGTGCTCTACCATTGAGCTACGCCGGCAAAAAAAAGGCCGACACGAATTTAGGGTGATAAAGAACACCGACACCGACTTGAGACCGCCTTCAGTCAAAACTTTAGAACGGTAAATTTGGTGGTTCCCCCGGGACTCGAACCCGGAACCAATTGATTAAGAGTCAACTGCTCTACCATTGAGCTAGGAAGCCGTCAAAAACAGGAATGGCCAACGTTTATATCGGCGTGGTGTTGTCAACCCCTTTCCAGCAATTTCCCGAGTGTAACGGCGGCGTGCGACTTGCACGAGGCGACGCGAATAGTTTCACGCCAACACTCTCACACAAGAGGGCACCGCGAGTTCCGTCAACAAGCGCAATCCTGCCGGCGCGGCCAGCAAGCGCGGCACGACGTTGATGAGCGAGGCAACGGTTGCGTCGTCGCCAGCCACGCCACCCGCAATCGTCATGTTCAGGTTTGGCCGGCCGGAGATTACGATCGTATCGTGCGGCGCCGGAGCTTCGAGATACATTTGGATTTCGAGCGAAATTTTTTCCACGCCAGCGACTGATCCCGACACCCGCTGGTGGATGCCGCAAACCTGGCCGATGGCGACGGTGAAAAATTCCGTTTGGATTTCGTGTCTGGCGACGACCGGTTCGCTCCGTTCGTCGATCGCGTCGAGTGTCCAGCCCATCGCGTGCGCCACCAATGCGAGCGATTCGCGCAAGCCCGCGTGGCCGGCTTTTCCTGCGTGCAACTTTGTGCGAAACTCCGCGGGACTCTGCCCGCTGCCGATTTTCGCCTGCAATGGTTGGCGGCGCGTCGTGGCATCCACAATCCGCTCGACCTTGATGTGGTCCACCGACCGGCAAACACCCGTGAGGCAGATCGGCAGCAGGTCCATCACGAATCCCGGATTGACGCCCGTCGCCACCATCCGTGCGCCCGTGTGCCGGCAAAGCGCGTGGTATTCCTCAAACAACTCCGGCACTTTCAGCTTTGGGAAAATCAATTCTTCGCACGTTGACGCCACACTGACTCCAAACTCCAGCGCCGGTCGCATTTGCTCCAGTGTTGCCCGGGCGCGTGATGTGGCGGTGTGGAGAATGACGTCGGGCTGCGTGTCTCGGAAAACTTCCTCCAGAGTTGGCGACACAGTCAACCCGTCCAGCGAACCGAGCCCGGTGAATTCCGCAAGCGAGCGCCCCGCTTTCGCCGGATCGTTGTCGATCGCGCCGACGATTTCCATCCAAGGATTGCTCGCGGCGAGCTGGAGCGAGGCCAGTCCGATGGGACCAAGACCAAATTGCGCCACTTTCACTTTCTTCATGCGAATTGATTCAGCCGTGAAGCCGCTTTGAAGTAAAGCCCGCGTGCGGCGCTTGCGGCCGCGACATGCGCTTGACCGACAGTCGCACAGTCGAAACAGCAGGTGAACTTCCTTGCCGGGCGCGACAACTTTCCCCTTGCCAACGGCGCGGGCGTCCTCTGTTTTGCTCCGCTCTATTCATGCAAAAGACCAAAAAGTCCGTCGCTAAGCGCTTCAAGATATCCGGAACGGGTAAATTGATCCGCCGCACGCCTGGTTTCCGCCACTTGCTGGCCTCGAAGAGCACGAAGTCCAAACGTCGTGCCTCCCGTGACAAGCTCGTAGCCCCCGGTCACGCCGCGCCCCTCCTGCGCTGCTTGCCCACCGGCCTCCGTTAACCAGCGCTCAACCATAACTGCGCCTGGCGGGTGATTCCTAACGAGACGACCCGCCGGCCTCCAACCCACCACTAAACATGCCTCGTGCAACAAACTCCCCCGCGTCGCGCAAGCGTCGCAAGAAAGTCCTGAAATACGCCAAGGGCTATTTCGGTAACAAATCCAAGCTGTTCCGCTATGCCAAGGAAGCGGTCCAGCACGCCTGGCAATACGCCTACATCGACCGCAAGAAGAAGAAGGGTAATTTCCGCAGCCTGTGGATTATCCGTCTCAATGCGGCCTGTCGCGAAACCGGCATCAGCTACAGTCGTTTCATCGAGGGCCTCAAGGCCGCCAACATCAAGCTCGACCGTCGCCAGCTCTCCGAGATCGCGATCGCCGACTCGGTGGCTTTTGGCAGCCTGATCAAGCAAGCCCAAGACGCGTTGAAGACCAAGGCGAGCGCCGCCAAGGCGTAAGCGAAAATCTCCAGACGCGGGCCGGCTCAAAGGCTCGCCTTCCGGTTTCAAACCCACTTCTCTGCCGGACGGGCCTCTCACGAGTCCCGTCCTTTTTCTTTTCCCATGCAAGACCTCCTCTCCGCTCTCCTCGCCAAAGCCCCCGCCGAGCTGGCCGCATTGAAATCACGCGCCGAGTTCGAGGCCGCCAAGGCCCGCTACGTCGGCCCCAACGGTGAGCTCACCGCACTCATGAAACAGATGGGCACCGTGCCTAAGGAGCAGCGTCCCGCTATGGGCAAGCTCATCAACGAGGCCAAGGCCCAGCTGCAGGCGCAGCTCGACGCCACGCTCGCGCGCATCGGTGACGCCGAGATCGCCGCGCAACTCGGCCCCGCCGTCGATCCGTCGCTGCCGTCGCCGGACGCTGGCCCGGGCACGTGGCACCCGCTCACGCTCGTCCGCGAGGAAATGTGCCGCATCCTCCGCAAGGCCGGCTTCACCGTCGTCGAAG
>JANXWT010000218.1 GCA_025351035.1 Opitutia bacterium
GCCGGCTGGCCGAACGCCCTGGAAGGAGCCCCGATGCCCGTGGGCGATCAGAATTTGTAGGCGATTTTCGAGTAGTAAAGCGTGCCGTTGAACCCGAAGGGGGAGACACTGTTGTAAGGGAAGGTGCCGGCATTGTCGCTGCCATTGAAGGCCAAGCCACCGACCACCTTGGAACGGATATTCTGCTCAGGATAGACATCGAAGAGGTTGTTCGCGCCGATCGTGACCGTGAGGTTCTTCGAGTGATGATAGGTGATGTCCAAATCGGTGAGCCACTTGGCGCCGAAGGTTTGGATAATTTGCTTGTTGGCGGTCGTGCCGCCGACTGTGCCCGGGACCGCCGGGGCGAACGAGACATTGTAGCCGGGCGTCAGCGCGTCGATCTGCTGCTGGGTGGCGCCGGTAAACGCCACCACGGAAACCTCGCCGAACCGGACTTCACGGAGCAGGAACGAGAATTTCTTGTAGTCCCAATTGGCCGCCAAATTGATGTTGTCACGCGGTTGACCCTTTTCCAAACGGATGGTTTCGGTCAGATCGAAGAGGGGCGTGGTAGTGATCGCGGCGAGATTGGCCGGGGCCTGCTTGATGCGGGTGGCTTTGGTCTCGTTGTGATTGTAGCCGGCGGTGAAGGTGACCTTGCCCATGTCCGCGGTCTTCCAGACGTAGCGGAAGGTGGCATCGACGCCCCGCGTGCGGGTGTCGACGGCGTTCGTAAAATAACGGCCGCCGCCGATGCCGGTGATGCCCTGTGCCGCCAGCAAGTTGACCACGGCGGTGCCGGTGAAATTAGACGAGAGGACGATGCGGTCCTTGATGGTCGTCTCATAGAGATCAAGGCTGGCCGTAAAGTTGGCCAGAGGCTGGGTCGTGAAGCCGATGCTCTGACTGCTGGAAGTCTCGGGCTTGAGCGGCGTGGCACCGAGCGCGATGGCCCCGGGTTTGGCGACCGGGAAAGTGAGAATATCGAAGGGCACGCCGCCGATGAAATTCGTCGAAGTGGCGCTGAAGGTTTGCTGGGCCAGATGCGGGGCACGGAAACCGGTGCTGACGGAGCCGCGCAGTGCAAACGCCTTGGAAAGCTCAACGCGGGTAGCAAGCTTGCCCGTGCTCTTATTGCCGAAGTCACTGTAGTCTTCGAAGCGACCGGCGAGGGAAATCAACCAGTGCTCGGTAAGGTTTTGCTCGAAGTCGACGTAGAGAGCCTTGGAGTCGCGCGAATGGCTGCCGGCGTCGCCCGGCTGGAATCCCGGGAAGACCTGCGCGCCGGGAGTGCTGCCGCCGATAGTGCCGGCATTCGGACCATCGAGAATTTTCCCGCCGGCATTGCGGTAGGAGTCGGGCTCGCCGGCGCCGATCGTATAGGTCTCTGAACGGAACTCGGCACCGAAGGCGGCCTTGAGTGGCGTCGCCATCCCCAGGCTCATATTCCGGGTCACATCAAGATTGGTCGTGGACTGGCTGAATTTCATCAGGCCAGAGTAGAAAACCTTGGGACTCGCGGCGCCCAAGGTGTCGTTGATCGAATCCACGGTGAAATAGTCGAGCTGGTTGTAGCCCAGAGTGGTGCTGAGATCCCAGTTCCAGTCGCCCGCGCGCCCTTTCAGCCCGGCACCGAAGGACAAATCGTCGACCACAGAGTCGATCTTGGGGAGGAAGCCGTTCGGGTAGATCGCGCGGATCGTGCGGTCGTCGCCGGCGCGGCGTGCGAAGCCGGCCCCGTTGCCCCTTTTTTCGCTCCAGCCGCCGAAGAAATAGAAGGTCGTGGCATCTGTTAACGGATAGTCGCCGTTGATCCACACCCCTCTTTCCTTGGAGCGCGGATCGCCGAAGCGATGGTTGATCCGATTGATCGTGGCCTCACGCGGATCAAGGGTGAATGCGGTGGTTGTCGTGCCGGGCGTGCTTGTGCCGTTGCCGGTGGTCGGCGTAAAACCGGAACCAAATACCGCGTTGATGGCAACCGGCAGACCCGTGGTGGTGCTGATGCCGAAGTATTGCTGGCGGGTGTCCGCGATGCTGCGGTTGGTCGGGTTGTGGTTGCGCATCCAGCCCGTGATGAAGAGCGCGCCCTTGTCGCCGAGCGCGGTGCCGGCATAGGCGGACGCCTTGATGTCGCGCCCGTCACCCACCTTGGTCTCGCCGTAGGAGGCATCGAAACCCCAACCAATGTCCTTGCGGAGAATGATGTTGATGACGCCCGCGATGGCGTCGGAGCCGTATTGGGCCGACGCGCCGTCGCGCAGCACCTCAATGCGCTCGATGGCGGACGAGGGGATGACGTTGAAATCGGTCGACACTGAGCCGCGGCCAATGGAGCCGTTGATGTTCACGAGCGCGCTGGTGTGGCGGCGCTTGCCGTTGATGAGCACGAGCGTCTGGTCAGGCGCGAGCCCGCGAAGGGTGGCCGGGCGGATGTGGTCCGTGCCGTCCGTCAGCGACGGGCGGGGAAAATTGAACGACGGCACCATGGCCTGCAGCATCTGGCTGGTCTCGGTGTAGCCGCCTTTTTCCAACTCGCTGCGCGAGATGACATCGATCGGCACGGGGGAATCCGTGACGGTGCGGTCATTGAAACGCGAACCGGTGGTGACGAATGTCGCCAGCTCAATGGTGTCGTCTTTCTTGTCGGAAGCCGGAGCGGCTTGCGCGAAGAGCGAGGTGGCGTTGGTGGTGACGAGGACGGCGAGTGCAGCAAACATGCGCATCCGCGAACGGGTGGCGCGACGGCCGACTCCGGGTGTAGGGATCAGTGTATTCATAGTCAGATTTGTGTGAAGACGCGTTCATTTGGTAAAAACGCATCTTTGGGTAAGGGGTGTGGCAACTGATAGTCAGATTCGCCGTCCCCACAAGGGAATTGAACCGCCGGGCACGAATTCGCTGCTCGCGAACTTTTGCAGCTTGAGCACCCGCCTGCTCTGGAAATGCTGGCGCGATGCAAATCCCCGGTCGCCTGCTTTCCGGCTCGCTCGTTGGCGCGTTGCTCTTCGCCGGCACTTCGCTTCCCCTCCCTGCCCAACGCGTCGCCGTCGAAGCCAAGCACGGCCTCGTCGTTTCCTGCAACAACTACGCGTCCGACGCGGGCCTCGAAATCCTCCGCCAGGGCGGCAATGCCGTCGACGCCGCCGTCGCCACCGGACTCGCGCTCACCGTCACCTTCCCGTTCGCCGGCAACATCGGCGGTGGCGGATTCATGCTGATCCATTTGGCCGATGGCCGCGATGTCGCCATCGACTACCGCGAGACCGCGCCCGCCGCGGCGTCGAAGAACATGTATGTTGGCACCGACGGCAAACTCATCGCCGGCCCCGGCTCCTCGACCGTCGGGTGGAAGGCCAGCGGTGTGCCCGGCTCGGTCGCCGGCTTTGCCCTCGCCCAGCAGAAATACGGCTCGGGGAAAGTCACCTGGGCCGACGTCGTCGAGCCCGCGCGCCGCCTCGCCGCCGAAGGCCACGTCGTTTCGCAGTGGACCGCCGCCAATCTGAAACAGTGGGCCAAGCTCCTCGGCCAGTTCGACGAGTCGAAAAGAGTTTTCCTGAAGAACGGCGACTATTACGCCACCGGCGAAAAATTCGTGCAGCCCGACTTGGCCGCGACCTTTGCCCGTCTCCAGAAAAACGGCCCCCGCGAATTCTACGAGGGCGAGACCGCCCGGCGCATCGCCGACGCCATGGCGAAACACGGCGGCAACATCACCCTTGCCGACCTCGCCGCCTACAAAGTCGCCGAGCGCACGCCCATTCGCGGTGCCTACCGCGGTTACGAGATTGTCACCATGCCGCCACCGAGCTCGGGCGGCATCGCGCTCCTCCAGATGTTCGGCATGATGGAACCGCTCGGGGTCGGCGCGATGGGCCCCACCTCCTCCGCCAAATACCACCTCTTCGCCGAGGTGATGAAACGCGCTTTCCGCGACCGTGCCGAATATCTCGGCGACCCCGACTTCATCAAAGTTCCCGTCGCGCAACTCCTCGACCCCGCCTACATCAAGGGCCGCATGGCCGACTACTCCGCCGACCACGCCACGCCGGCTAGCGCCGTGCAACCGGGCCTCGGCAAGTTCGTCGCTTCCGCCGCGCACGAATCCACCGAGACCACCCACTTCTCAGTCGTCGATGCCGAGGGCAACGCCGTCGCCAACACCTACACGCTCAACGGTGCCTACGGCTCGGGCGTGACGATTCCCAGCACGGGGATTTTGATGAACAACGAAATGGATGACTTCACCTCGCTCGTCGGCGCACCGAACATGTTCGGCCTCATCCAAGGCGAGGCCAACGCCATCGTCCCCGGCAAGCGCCCGCTCTCGTCGATGACGCCCACCTTCGTTCTCAAGGACCATCAGGTCGTGCTCGTCACCGGCTCGCCCGGCGGCCCTACGATCATCAACACCGTTTTTCAAATCATCAGCAACGTCATCGATTTCGGCATGAACGTGCAGCAGGCCGTCGAAGCGCCGCGCATCAACAACCAGTGGATGCCCGACGTGATCACGTTCGAGCGCTACGGGATCAGCGCCGACACCGCCGCCGCGCTCAAGGCCCGCGGACAAAACGTCAAGGAACGCACGTCCTACGAAGGCGCGAGCCAAGGCGACGGCGAATCCATCGCCATCGACCCGAAGACCGGCCTGCGCTACGGCGCCCCTGACCCCCGCCGCATGGACGCGAAGGCCGCGGGGTATTGAACTGGAGCACGATGAAGGCGTTTACTCGTTGCGCAGCGCCTCGACGGGGTTGATGCGCAGGGCGCGCAGCGCGGGGATGAGAGTGGCGGCGAGGCCGACGGTGCCGAGCACGAGCAGCGTGCTGGTGAACGTGGTCGGGTCGCTCGCATTCACGTTGTAGAGGAAATTGCTGAGCAGCTTGCCGCCGAAGAATGCGAGGCCGAGCCCGACGGTCAGGCCGATCCCGAGCTGCCAGCCGCCTTGGCGCAGAATGAGCCGGAGCACATCGCCGTGACTCGCACCGAGCGCCAGGCGCACGCCGATCTCCTGCGTGCGCTGGCTGACGCTGTAGGCCATGACGCCGTAGAGGCCGACGCCCGCGAGGACGAGCGCCACGCCGCCGAAGATGCCGAAGATCCAGGCAAAAAGTTTTTTGAAGAACTTCGCGTCGGCCACCATCGCGTCGAGCGTCTGCACGAAGTAGATCGGCAGGTTCTCGTCGAGCGCGCGCACCTCGGTGCGGACGACTTTGGCCAGCGCCGCCGGATCGCCGGAGCGCGCCTGCGTGAAGAGCGTCATGCGGAACATCCCGTTTTGCTGCAGGTGCGGCGTGTAGACTTGGGGGGGAGTCGAAGAATCAAACTGACCCTGAAGCGTCGGCACCACGAGGCCGACAATGGTGATCCATTTGTCCGACTGGCCACCGGCTTCCTTGGGGTTGCGGCGGAAACGTTTGCCGATGGCGTTCTGGCCCGCCCAGAATTTCTCCGCAAAGGCCGAGCTGACGACGGCCACCGGCTCGGACTCGGCAGTGTCGCGCTCATTGAATTCACGGCCTTGCAGGAGAGGAATCTTGAGCGTGTGGAAATAGTCCGGCGACACGGCGTTGAATGACGCATTCGGGCCGCGGCGGCCGGCGGGCTCGGCCGCGCGCCCATCGATCTCGATCGCGTTGTCGTTGTTCCAAGTCGGTTGGATGGAAGCGAGCGACGCACTGGTGATTTCGGGGCGGGCCTGCACGCGCTCGAGCAGGGCGCGGTAGAATTCGCGCTGGCGGGCCTGGTCCTTGTATTCACCTTCGGGCAGCGAGACGCGCGCGGTGAAGATGCCGGCGGTGGCGAAGCCGAGCGGCGCGGACTGGATCTTGATCACGCTGCGCACCATCAGACCGGAGAGCACAAGGAGCACGCAGGAAAGAGCGACTTCGCCGATCACCATCAGCCGGGTAAAACGGCTGAGCGAGAAATTGGTCGAGCCGCGACCGCCGTCCTTCAGCACGGCGTTGAGGTCGGGGCGGGAAGTGCGCAGCGCGGGGAACACGCCGGCGAGCAACGTGGATGCCGCCGCCAGAAACCCGACGTAGAGCACCGCGAGGCCGTCAATCTTGAAGATCATAAAATAAGGCGGGGCCTTCGCCGCGATGGCGGCGTTGAAGACCACCATGAGCCCGTAGGCGAGCGCGAGGCCGAGCGCCGCACCCGCAAACGAGAGCACGCCGGCTTCCGTCAACAGCAGGCGCACGAGTCGGCCGCGGCTGGCGCCGAGCGCGGTGCGCACCGCGATTTCCTTTTCACGGATGGCCGCGCGGGAGAGGAGCAGGTTGGCAACGTTGGCGCAGGCGATCAGCAGCACGAAGAACACGGCACCGAGCATCACACTCAGCAACTGCTTGGTGCCGTCGTCCACGAAGCTGTCCTTAAACGGAAGCGCGACGGCACCGATGTTCTTGTTCGTGTCTGGATGGTCGGCGGCGAGGCGCTGCGCAATGCCGCCCAACTCGACGCGCGCCTGCGCGATGGTCACACCGGGCTTCAGGCGACCAAAAACGTTGTAATTGCGCAGGTCGCGCTTCTCGGCGTCGGCCGGCCGGCGGAAAGTCATCCACGCATCGGACTCCTCGGGAAAACGCATGTTGCGCGGGCCGATGCCGATGACGGTCGCCCACTCGCCGTTGACCTTGAGCTGCTGGCCGAGGATGGCCGGGTCGGACTTGAAACGGTTGCGCCAGACGAGATCACCGAGCACGACCGTGGGCGCTGCTCCGACGAGATCATCTTCGGCCCGGAACCAACGGCCGAATTGCACAGGCACGCGCAGCATCGCCGGACCCGACGCGGAAAAGATGCAGCCCATGATGCGCTCGGGGTCGCCACCGGGTCCGCTGATATTGAAGGTGCGGTCCTCATAGGCCGCGAGATCTTCGAGCGTGGTCTGCCGCGAACGGAGATCGGCGAAGTCCGCCAAAGAAACGCCCTGCCGCGGAATGCCCACGATGTCGTTGGTGCCGACCACGCCAACCAGTTGCTTCGCCTCGGGGAAGGGCAGCCCGCGAAGGATCGCCCCATTGACGATGGAAAACATCGCGGTGTTGACCCCGATGCCGAGCGTCAGCGTGAAGATGGCGACGATGGCAAAGGACGGACTCTTGGCAAGAGTCCGCAGCGTGAGACGAAGATCGGAGAACATGATAATGGCGGGTTGCCATGAAAACACCCGAAATCCGAGGAAGTTGCAGCGGGTTTCGCAGCGGCCCGATCGCAGCCCAATGCGCGCGGCGGTCAGAGAGGCGAGAGCCCGACCACCAGTCCCACCACGGCGCCGTAGGCCGCGTGCCCGGCGAAATGGCTCAGGCCCACGAGCAGGTCGGCCTCCTTGAATTCCTCCAACGGATGCCGGTCGGCCACGACCCACACGAGCATCAGGCTGACGAGCAATCCGTGCAGCACGCCCACGCCGAGACCGAGCATGAGCGAGAGCGGAAGGTGCGTGTAACCAAGTCTCACGAGCAGCAGCGCATACACGAGCGCGAAGCCGACGGCCGCGGTGGCGTGGATGACGAGGCCGACGCGGTAGGCGTTCTCGCGCGACTTGGTAAGCAGGCTGCCGAGCGCGAGGATCATGTCGCCCTTGGCAAGCCCGGCGCGGGCGATGAGCCACATCACGAATTCCATCGCCGCGCCGCCAAGCACGCCCGCCACCAGCGAGGTGCCGAGATATTTCACGAGAAACATGGACAGATTCATGGGGACTCCGGAGTTGGGGGGCCAGCACGACCGGCGCGGTGATGCGCGGCGCGACCGACAATCTGGTCTGTGCGAGCCGAAAAGCGAACCCATTGTGCAAGTCCCTCCGCCGGCGGTGCGACAAAGTCAGGTTGCCTTTCCATGTGCAGTTTGCACCGTGCTGGCTTCCCCATGCGCCCTTTCCCCACGATTCCTGTGCTGGCTGCAGCCGGCTTGTTGCTCACGGCAGTTGGCTCTGCCGGCCAGCCCGGCAGTCCCGTCGCCAAATTCCAGCAGCTCGAACAACTGCTCCCCTCGCCCAACGCGCAGCGCAACGCCGCGGGCGCGCCCGGCCCCGGCTACTGGCAAAACCGCGCCGATTACTCGATCGACGCCGAGCTTGACGAGACCACGCACGCGCTCACGGGCAAAGGCACGATCGCCTATCACAACAACTCGCCGGACGCCCTCACCTACCTTTGGCTGCAACTCGACCCGAATTTCTTTTCGCACAACGCCGACGCGCGCACCATCGACCGACCGGTCGACCCGACGAAGTTCGGCTACAAGAAACTCGAGGCGCTGCTGACCGAGGAAACCTACTCGTCCGATCTCGAGATTCGCGAAGTCGTGGACGCCGCCGGCCAGCCGCTCAAGCACACCATCGTGAAGACGATGATGCGCGTCGACCTGCCCGCGCCGCTCGCCCCGGGAGCGAGCTACAAGTTCACCATCGCCTGGCACTACAAACTCAACCCGTGGAAGGGCTCGGCCTCGCGCACGGGTTACGAGGTTTTCGAGAGCGACGGCAACGCGCTCTATGTCGTCGCCCAATGGTTCCCGCGCCTAGCCGCCTACACCGACTACACCGGCTGGCAGCACAAGCAGTATCTGGGCACCGGCGAATTCACGCTCGAGTTCGGCGACTACGACGTGCGCCTCACGGTGCCCGAGGACCACATCGTCTCCGCCACCGGGGAACTGCAGAACGCCGACACCGTGCTCACCGCCGCGCAACGCGACCGCCTCAAGCAGGCCGCGACGGCGAAGTCTCCGCTGTTCATCGTCACGCCCGACGAAGCGAAGGCGCTCGAGCACCACAAACCCGCCGCCAAGAAAACCTGGATCTTCCACGCGGAAAACGTCCGCGATTTCGCCTTCGCCAGCTCCCGCCGTTTCATCTGGGACGCCATGGGTGCCGCCGGCCACGACTACAAAGGCCACCCCGTCATGGCCATGTCGTTCTACCCGAAGGAAGGCATGCCGCTGTGGGACAAATACTCGACGCACGCCATCGTCCACACGCTCGACGTCTACTCGCGTTTCACTTTCGACTACCCGTATCCCGTCGCCATCTCCGTCAACGGCCCCGTAGGCGGCGGCATGGAGTATCCGATGATCTGTTTCAACCGCCCGCGGCCTGACCCCGACGGCACTTACCCGAAGCGCACCAAGTATTCGCTCATCGGCGTCGTCATTCACGAGGTCGGCCACAACTACACCCCGATGATCCTCAACTCCGACGAGCGCCAGTGGACATGGATGGACGAGGGCCTCAATTCCTTCCTCCAGTCGCTCGCGCAGGAGGAATGGGAAAAAGATTATCCGCAGGGCCGCGACGCCCGCGCCATGACCGACTACATGCGCCGCACCGACCGCGTGCCGATCATGACCAACTCCGAATCCATCTACGAACTCGGCTACAACTCCTACGCCCAGCCCACCATCGCGCTCAACATGCTCCGTGATGTCGTGATGGGCCGCGAACTCTTCGACCACGCTTTCCGCACCTACGCGCAACGTTGGATGTTCAAGCGCCCTACGCCCGCCGATTTTTTCCGCACGATGGAGGACGACAGCGGCGTCGACCTCGACTGGTTCTGGCGCGGCTGGTTCTACTCCGTCGACCACGTCGACCTCGCCATCGACAACGTCCGCTGTCTCCAACTCGACTCGCGCGACCCCGCCGTCGAGAAACCCAAGGCCAAGGCCGAGAAGGACGCGCTCCCCGTCACGCATCTTCGCGAGCGCAACGCCGCGCTGCCCAAGCGTGTCGACCGCTATCCGGAGCTGAAGGATTTCTACACCGACTACGACGAGACCACCGTCATCCCGACCGACAAGCTGCACTACGACCGCCTGCTCGCCGAGTTGAAGGAAGCCCAGCTCGACCCGACGCTGCTCAAGACCGTCCGCAATTTCTACCTCATCGATTTCTCCAACCTCGGCGGCATTGTGATGCCGTTGCCGCTCAAGATCGAATACACCGACGGCACGACCGAGGAGATGATGATTCCCGCCGAGATCTGGCGGCACAACACCGAGAAGTGCTCGAAGTTCATCATGACGAAAAAGGAGATCAAGAGCATCGTCCTCGACGCGCGCGACGAGATGGCCGACTGCAACATCGACAACAATTTCTGGCCGCGCCGTCCGGTGAAGACCAATTTCCAACTCTTCAAGGACGAGAACGAGAAGAACCCGATGCGCGAACTCGGCAAAGCCAAACCCGCCGTCGAGAAACCGGCGGAAAAGAAGCCGTGAGCCCCACGCCGCTCATTCGGCGGCCTGTAGGGCCGGCGCTTGTCGCCGCGCCGTCGTCCGTGCTCCGCCCGGCAATGTCATCTATTATATGACAATTCATTTCGGGTCCGCCGCTACCCGCTGGTGTTTCCTGCTACTCGCCGCGACGTGCGTGCTCCCGCGCATCGCCGCGGCGCATCCGCTCCACGTCTCGCACGCCGAGGCCGACTTCAACCGCGCCACCGGCAAACTCGAGGTCGCGCTGAAAGTTTTCGCCGACGACTTCGAGACTAAGCTCACCGCGCGCGCCGGCCACCGCGTCTCCCTCGAGAAAACACTCAAAGCCGAACTCGACGCGCTCTGCCTCGCCTACCTTGCCGAAACTTTCACGGTGAAATCGCGCGACGGCGCGAGGCAGTCGCTCCACTGGGTCGGCCGCGAAATCAAGGATAGCGAAAATCATCTCTGGCTCTACTTCGAGGTGCCGCTGCCCGGCGGCGCGGACGGTGCGCGCATCGTGCACGCCGTCCTCAGCGACACGTTCCGCGACCAGCTCAACTCCGTGCTCGTGCGCGACGGCGGCCGCGCCGTCACGCTCGTTTTCTTCCCCGACCGCGGCGAAAAGACGGTCGCGTTCGCGCGATAATCGCTTGGCGGCGGAGCCGTGTTCGTCGAAGCTGCCGCGGTGAATCCGTTCGCCCTGCTCGCGCCGCTGTTCCTGTTTTTCGAGATCTGGCAACTCGTCGTCAGTGAGCGCTACCTCGGCATCAAGCAGATCAAGGTGAACGCCGACCCGCGCGAGTTGCCGATGAAGGACTGGATGGCCGCCACGTGGGCCGGCGGGCTCATCGCCTACTATGTCTGGATGGCGACGCTGCTGCTGCATCCGCTCGGCCGCGCACAGGGCGTCGTGCTGCTCCTCACCACCGCGGCCGGCTACGCGCTGCGCAGCACGAGTGGGCTCAAATGGGTGCTCGTCATCCTTACCTTCGAAG
>JANXWT010000219.1 GCA_025351035.1 Opitutia bacterium
GACGCCTACAACTGGATGATCAACGCGATCACCCCGCGGCCGATCGCGTGGGTCTCGACGATCTCCGCTTCAAGCAAAACCAACCTTGCGCCGTTTTCGTTTTTCCAAGGGGTGTGCGCCAAGCCGCCAACGCTCCTCTTCACCGCGGTCAACAATCGCGGCGGCGTGAAGAAGGACACCATCCTCAATATCGAGGCCGTGCCGGAGTTCGTCGTGAATCTCGTGCCGTTCGCGCTCGCCGAGCCGATGAACAACACTTCGGCCGGACTCCCGCACGGCGAGAGCGAGTTCGAACATTTCCACATCGCCACCGCGCCGTCGCTGAAAATCCGCCCGCCGCGCGTCGCCGCGGCCCCGGTCGCGTTTGAATGCCGGCTCGACCGCATCGTGCTCGTCGGCGAAGGTGCCGGCGGGGCCAACGTCGTTTTCGGCACCATTGTCAGCGTGCACGTGAGCGACGCCGTGCTGGGCGCCGACGGCCAGATCGACCCGGCGAAACTCGACACTATCGGTCGCCTGGGTGGAGACTATTACTCCCGCACAACCGAACTCTTCACCATCCACCGCCCCGCCGGCGGCTCCGCGATTCGCACCAGCTGAAGATAATTACGTCACACGTCGCATTCCACACTCTCCCATGAAAGACATCGTCATCCTCGCCGCCACGCGCACTCCCATCGGCGCCTTCCAAGGCGCTTACGCCAATGTCCCCGCGTCCAAGCTCGGCGCGGTCGCCATCCGCGGCGCCGTCACGCAGGCCGGCGTTTCGCCCGCCGATGTCACCGACTGCCTCATGGGCAACGTGCTTCAGGCCGGCCAAGGCCAGGCGCCCGCCCGCCAGGCTGCGCTCTACGCCGGTCTGCCGCAGTCCGTCCGCTGCACCACCGTCAGCAAAGTTTGCGGCTCCGGCATGCAGACCGTGATCGGCGCCGCGCATTTCCTCGCGGGCGGCATGGGCAGCATCGTCGTCGCCGGCGGCATGGAGAACATGACCCTCGCGCCCTACCTCCTCCCGAAAGCGCGCGAAGGTTTCCGCATCGGCAACCAGCAGGTCATCGACTCGATGGTCAACGACGGCCTCTGGGACCCGTATAACAACATCCACATGGGCAACTGCGCCGAGAAGTGCGCGACCAAATATGCTTTCACGCGCGAGCAGCAGGACGCCTACGCCATCGAGTCGTTCAAGCGCGCCAACGCCGCGCAGAAAGACGGCCGCTTCGCGCAGGAAATCACGCCCGTCGAAATCGCCGACGCCAAAGGCAACGTCACCAAGGTCGAGCTCGACGAAGGCCCGGCCAAAGTCCGCTACGAAAAAATCCCCACCCTCAAGCCGTCGTTCCAGAAAGACGGCACGATCACGCCCGCCAACGCCTCGTCGATCAACGACGGCGCCGCCGCGCTCGTCCTTTCCTCCGCCGAGACCGCCGCCGCCAAGGGCCTCAAGCCCATCGCGCGCCTCAAAGGCTTCGGCGGCCACGCGCAGGATCCCGTGTGGTTCACCACCGCGCCGGTGCAGGCCACGCACAACGCTCTCAAGCAAGCCGGCTGGTCCGTCGCCGACGTCGATCTGTGGGAGGTCAACGAGGCGTTCGCCGTCGTGCCCATGGCCTACATGAAAGAACTCGGCGTGCCGCACGAGAAACTCAACGTCCGCGGCGGCGCGATCTCGCTCGGCCATCCCATCGGCTGCTCCGGCGCGCGCATCCTTGTCACGCTCCTCGCCGCGCTGAAAGAACGCGGCCTCAAACGCGGCGTCGCCGCCATCTGCATCGGCGGCGGCGAAGGTCTGGCTGTCTGCGTGGAGATCATTTGATCTACGTATCAAGCAACATGAAGAACTGCCGGACACTGCATCCATTTATTCATGCTATGGTAGTGGGAAACACGATCAGGGCATCGTTTCAGCGTGCGAATATTTATGCAGCGGGAGCTACGCCCGGCCATAAGGTGCTGCTTAGGCAAGGCCTTGAAAAGTGGCTCAGCGAATTAGGTCTTCGGTATTATGCTTGGGAATATAGCACCAAGCGTTGGTGCGATGAAGTTGATGGGCTTAAATTTTTTCCGCAGCTCAGCATGCAACTTGTCTGAATAATGGGACTCTAAGTATTGGCGTAGCACAGAAGTTAGTGTCGCTCTATCTCAAGTATCTGTGGTTGCTCGGGGACTCTTCAAAGAAACCGCACTTTTCAGTTTTGGACCGCGGAATTATGGCGAAGGCAGGGATCAACCCGGTGCCGCCATGGACCAAGATTTCCGACATTAAAGATTATCGCAAGATTTGTCAGAAGATTGAGAGGCATGCGCAAAAAACTCCTCAGCAATCTGGTTCTGCTTGGGAGAGTGAAAATTGGGGAAAAAGAGGATCTTGATACCGAAAAGTAATAAGGAGCTTAAGGTTTTCACGGCGCGCCCGGCGGACTACGCGTGGGCGGCGGGCGTCATGGCGAATTCCGAACCGTGGCTCACGCTCGGGCGGGGGCGGGCGGATGCGCTCAAGCTTCTGCGAAATCGGCGCAAGCAGTGTTTCGTCGTGCGCAGCGGAGGCGAGCGTGCGGGTTTTCTGGTGTTGGATTTGAACGGCCCGCTCGGCGGCTACGTCCAGATGATCGGCGTCGCTCCGGAGATGCGCGGACACGGCATCGGCACGGCGGCGTTGCACTGGGCCGAGCGACACATCTTCAAGAAACACCGGAACGTCCTGATGTGCGTTTCCTCCTGCAACCGCGGTGCATGTCGCCTCTACAAGCGTCTCGGTTATGAGACCGTCGGTCGTCTGCGCGACTATGTCGTGGCCGGCCACGACGAGATTCTCTTGCGCAAAACCCTCGGCCCGCTTTCTTCCCAACCCCGAACCAAACAACCACGGATTTCACGGATCACACGGATGAAGCCATGCTCCACGAAGCGATAACGAAGGATATCATTGGTGCCGCTATGGCGGTGCTGAACGCGCTCAGGCCGGGGCTGGATGAGAAGCTTTACGAACGCGCGCTGGTGATCGAGTTGACCAAACGAGGCCACAAGGTTGATCAGCAAAAGCAGTTTGTCGTCCGCTACGATGGCGTGGAAATCGGCACGCTCGTGCCGGATCTTATCGTCGATGACGTGGTGATCGCCGACTCCAAGGTCGCCTCTGATTTCAACGACACCCACTTGGCCCAGATGATCGGCTACTTGAACATCACCGGATTGCAGGTCGCTTTGCTCCTCAACTTCAAGCACTCTGACTTGCGCTGGAAGCGGGTGGTCCGGTGATTTCTATCCGTGCCATCCGAGTAATCCGTGGTTAAACAATAATCCTCTTTTCCATGAGCAAAGTCTACCCCAACGCCAAGGCGGCCCTCGACGGCCTGCTGCACGACAACATGACGCTCGCCGCGGGCGGCTTCGGGCTCTGCGGCATCCCGGAAAATCTCATCGTCGCGCTCCGCGACAGCGGTGTGAAGGGACTCACCATCGTCGGCAACAACGCCGGCGTCGACGGCTTCGGCATGGGCATTTTGCTCACGACGCGGCAGGTGAAAAAAGTCATGGCCTCCTACGTGGGCGAGAACAAGGAGTTCGAACGCCAAGTCCTCGGCGGCGAACTCGAA
>JANXWT010000228.1 GCA_025351035.1 Opitutia bacterium
CTTCGACGAACTCGGCGCCCGGCTCCCGGTGATGATTTCCGTCACGATCACCGACCAGTCCGGCCGCACGCTCTCGGGCCAGACGATCGAAGCCTTCTACAACTCCATTCGCCACGTGCATCCGTTCGCCGTCGGCATCAACTGCGCGCTCGGCGGCGCCCAGATGCGCCCCTACGTCGAGGAACTCGCCGGTCTCGCCGATTGCTACACGAGTTGCCATCCCAACGCCGGGCTGCCGAACGCGTTTGGCGGCTACGAGGAGACGCCCGACCAAATGGCCGAAGTGCTCGGCGAATTCGCCACGAACGGCTGGCTCAATCTCGTCGGCGGCTGCTGCGGCTCCACGCCCGCGCACATTGCCGCCGTCGCCAAAGCCGTCAAGCGGGCCAAGCCCCGCATCGTGCCCTCCCTCGAGCACCACCTCCGCCTGAGCGGCCTCGAAGCCCTCGTCATCAACTGAACATCATGGCCACCGTCAAGGATCACTATGACTCGCACCTCGCGCCGCTCTATACGTGGATCAGCGGCGGGGCCGACACGCCGCGCGCGCGCTTCACGGCGTTCCTCGATGCCCACCAGCTCCGTCCGTCCGCGCCCGGTGCCACTGCGCTCGACCTCGGCGCCGGCAGCGGTTTCCAAGCCCTCCCGCTCGCCGCCGCCGGCTACGCCGTCACGGCGGTGGATGTCAGCGAAGTTCTCCTCGCCGAACTCGCCCGTGAGGCCGCGACCGCCGGCTTGCCGATCCGCGCCGTGCTCGGTGACATGACCGATCTCGCCCGGCATTGCCCCTCGCCGGCGCCCGCGCTCATTGTCTGCATGGGCGATACCCTTACGCACCTCGGCTCGCTCGACGCCGTCGCACGCCTCCTCCGCGACGCCGCGCAAGTCCTCGCGCCCGGCGGCCACCTCGTGCTCACCTTTCGCAACTACACCGTGGCGCGCACCGGTGCGGACCGCTTCATCCCCGTGCGCAGCGACGTCAACCGCATCTTCACCTGCTTCCTCGACTTCGGCACCATGCACGTGACCGTCCACGACATCGTCCACTCCCGCGAGGCCGCCGGTTGGCGCATGGCCGTGAGCACTTACGAAAAGATCCGCGTCGCGCCCGCGTGGGTCCGCGCGCAACTGCTCGCGGCCGGCCTGCAACTCATCCGCGACGATCTGGCCGCGGGCCTCGCCACTTTCATCGCGCGCCGGCCGTTGGTCACCTGAATTTCTTTTTCCTCGCCTTGCCCGCCCTCACCCAACCTTCCGCCTCGCAGTTCATCGTCGTCGGCGAGCGCACGAACATCACCGGTTCGCCCAAATTCGCCAAGGCCCTCAAGGCCGGCGACTGGGACACCTGCCTCGGCATCGCGCGCCAGCAGGTCGAGAACGGCGCCAACCTCATCGACATCAATGTCGACGAGGCGCTCATCGACGGCGAGGCCACGATGGTCAAGTTCCTCCATCTCATCACGAGCGAGCCCGAGATTTGCCGCGTGCCCATCATGCTCGACTCGTCCAAGTGGACCGTGCTCGAGGCCGGCCTGAAATGCCTCCAGGGAAAAGGCATCGTCAACTCCATCTCGCTCAAGGACGGCGAGGCCGAGTTCCTCCGCCGCGCCAAACTCGTCCAGCGCTACGGCGCCGCCGCGGTCGTCATGGCCTTCGACGAAAACGGCCAGGCTGCCACGCGCGACGAGAAGGTCCGCATCTGCACGCGCGCCTACGGGCTCCTCACCTCGCGCCTGCACTTCGCGCCCGAGGACATCATTTTCGATCCCAACATCCTCACCGTCGCCACCGGCATCGAGGAGCACAACAACTACGCCGTCGATTTCTTCGAGGCCACGCGGATCATCAAGTCCACGCTCCCCGGCGCCAAGGTCAGCGGCGGCGTCTCCAACGTCTCGTTCTCCTTCCGCGGCAACAATCCCATCCGCGAGGCGATCCACACCGTCTTCCTCTACCACGCGATCCGCGCCGGCCTCGACATGGCCATCGTCAACGCCGGCATGCTCGGCCTCTACGAGGAAATCCCCGCCGACCTCCGCGAACTCGTCGAAGACGTCCTCCTCAACCGCCGCCCCGATTCCACCGAGCGCCTCGTCAACTACGCCGACGACCTCAAAGCCAAGGAGCTCGCCGCAAAGTCTGGAGGGCCCGCGTCCCCGCGGGCCGATGCACTCGCCGCCGACGCTTGGCGCAGCCAAAGCGTCGAGCTCCGCCTCTCCCACGCCCTCGTCAAAGGCATCATCGACTTCATCGATGCCGACACCGAGGAAGCCCGCCGGAAATACAAACGCCCGCTCGACATCATCGAGGGCCCGCTGATGGACGGCATGCGCGTCGTCGGCGATCTCTTCGGCGCCGGCAAAATGTTTCTCCCGCAGGTCGTGAAGTCCGCCCGCGTGATGAAGAAGTCCGTCGCCTACCTCACGCCGTTCATGGAAGAGGAGAAACGTCTCCACGTCGCCGGCGGCGGCACCGCCAAGGCCCAGGGCCGCATCGTCCTCGCCACCGTCAAGGGCGACGTCCACGACATCGGCAAGAACATCGTCGGCGTCGTCCTCGCCTGCAATAATTACGAAGTTATCGACCTCGGCGTCATGGTGCCATGCGAGAAAATCCTCGCGGTCGCCCGCGAGAAAAACGCCGACATCATCGGTCTCTCCGGCCTCATCACGCCGTCGCTCGACGAGATGGTGCATGTCGCCAAGGAAATGAAGCGCGAGAAATTCGACCGCCCCATCCTCATCGGCGGCGCCACCACCTCCGCCGCGCACACCGCCGTCAAGATTTCCCCCGAATACGCCGAGCCCGTCGCGCACGTGCTCGACGCCTCGCGCGTCATCGGCGTCGTCTCCGCGCTCCTCAGCGCCGACCAGAAACCCGCGTTCGTCACCGAACTCCGCGTCACGCAGGAGCGCCAGCGCGCCGAATTCGCCGACCGCCGCACCACGCGCAAGCTTCTCAAACTCCCCGAGGCCCGCGCGCGCCGCCAGCCCATCGACTGGGCCACCGCCGAGATTCCCCGCCCCGATTTCCTCGGCACCCGCGAGTTCAACCCCGTGCCGCTCGACCAGATCGTCCCCTTCATCGACTGGGGCCCGTTCTTCTCCGCGTGGGAACTTCACGGCCGCTTCCCCGACCTGCTCAAGGATCCCGTCATTGGCGAAGAAGCCACCAAACTCTACGCCGACGCGCAGGCCCTCCTTCGCCGCATCGTCGACGAAGAACACTTCGTTGCCAAAGCCGTCATCGGTTTCTGGCCCGCCAACGCCGTCGGCGACGACGTCGAGGTCTACGCCGACGAATCCCGCTCGCGCGTGCTCACCTCGTTCCATTTTCTCCGCCAGCAAAACGAGAAGGGCGCGGGGCAGTTCAACCACTGCCTCGCCGACTACCTCGCGCCCAAGGAGAGCAGCCGCCTCGACTACCTCGGCGGCTTTGCCGTCACCTCCGGCCACGGCGTCGACGCCTTCGCGCACCAGTTCGAGCAGCAGCACGACGACTACTCCGCCATCATGGCCAAAGCCCTCGGCGACCGCCTCGCCGAAGCCCTCGCCGAGATGCTCCACAAATCCGCGCGCGATTTCTCCGGCTACGGCAAAACCGAAAACCTCTCGATGCAGGACATCATCCGCGAAAAATACCGCGGCATCCGCCCCGCGCCGGGTTACCCCGCCTGCCCCGACCACACCGAGAAACGCCTGCTCTTCGATTTGCTGGGCGCAGAAAAGGCGACAGGAATCCGCCTCACAGAGTCGTTCGCGATGCTGCCAGCAAGTGCGGTGAGTGGCTTCTATTTCAATCACCCGGACTCCAAGTATTTTGCGGTGGGAAAACTCGCTCGTGACCAGATGGAAGATTACGCCGGCCGGAAGAAGATCCCATTGCCAGAGGCGGAAAAGTGGCTGTCGCCTTATTTGGACTACGATCCCGTTTGAAGACCACACCGACGGAGCGCGGCAGCGCGGAGATGGTGAGCCCGAAGGGCGAATCCCGCAGGGATGGTCAAAGGCGGGCGCCCCTTGGGCGACTTTGACCACAAAAACGCCTGCTCTTCGATCTCCTCGGCGCCGAGAAGGCAACGGGCATCACGCTCACCGAGAGCTACGCCATGCTCCCCGCCAGCGCCGTCTCCGGCTTCTACCTGAATCACCCCGATTCAAAGTATTTCGCCGTAGGAAAGCTGGCCCGCGATCAAGTGGAAGACTACGCCGCCCGCAAAGGCATGCCACTCCCCGAAGTCGAACGCTGGCTCGGGCCGTATCTCGACTACGATCCCGTGCCGTAGCAAATATTGCCAGTGCACCGGGCGAGCAGAACATCTCGGTTGCATGTGGCACCAGCGTGCACCGTAATTCGCCCGCATGGACAATGATTCAGCGCGACGCTTGAGATGGGAGCTGTTTGTCCTGTCATTCACCGCGCTTTTTCTGGAGCTGACCGTGATCCGCTGGGTGCCGTCCGTGGTCCACTTGGTGGCCTATTATGCGAATCTCATGCTGCTCAGCTCGTTTCTGGGACTCGGTCTGGGGGCTTTGGCGGTGCACGCCCGCTGGCGGGCCTTTCGCTGGTTTCCGGCGATACTGGGCGGCAACATCCTCGTGCTGCTCCTCTGCCAGGGAGCCACGGCCGGGTTCAATTCCGCGGCTGAATCGCGCTTTTATGCGAGCGAGGGAACCTGGCTCAACCCCGCGCTGTTGCTCCTGGTGTTTGCCGTGAACGCCCTGCTCTTTGTCCCCCTGGGCCAGCGGATGGGGGAACTGTTCAACGCGCTGCCGCGCCTGACCGCCTACACCTGGGATCTGATGGGCAGCCTGTGCGGCACCCTCGGGTTTGGCCTGTTTTCGCTGGGTTTGTTTTCCCCGGTCCTCGGGCTGGCCGTCGTGATGGCGCTGTTTCTTTCCATTTCCGCCTTCCGCCGCTGGCTCGTGATTGTCCCGGTCTTCGCCCTGATCCTGGCGCTGCTACAGGTGACCGGAGAAAAGGCGGCGGTCTGGTCCCCGTATTATCACATCACGCTGAGCCCGATTGAAAATCCCCGGCTCAATGTGTCGGATCCGCCGCCGGACTTGCGGACGATGCGCGACCCGCCGGTGTATGTGGTGAATGTCAATAATTTCGGCTACCACATGGATGGCGCGCTGGATCCCGCCCGCTACACGCCCGGCACGTTCCTGGCGGAGCATGTCCGGCGTCTGGCAGATCAATATCGGCTGCCCTACCAGTTCGGCGCCGGGCGGGAACGGATTCTGGTTCTCGGGGCCGGCGGCGGCTCCGATGTTCAGGCGGCCCTGGCCGCCGGCGCGCGTCACGTCGATGCCGTGGAAATCGACCCGGTGGTGGTTCAGTTGTCGCAACGCTTCAGTGCCGGCGCGCCCTATGCCGATCCGCGTGTGGCGATTCAGGTCGACGACGCCCGCTCGTTTGTCCGCCGGGCGCGCCCCCGCAGCTACGACTTGGTGGTCTTTGGGTATCTGGACTCGCAGGCGCTCTTCAGCAGCATGAGCAATGTCCGGCTCGACGGTTACATTTATACGGTCGAGAGCATCCGGACCAGCTTTGGGTTGTTGAACGAACAGGGTCTGCTGTCGCTGTCCTTCGCCACGCCCAACACCTGGCTCGCGGCCAAGCTTTACCGGATGGTAGCGGAGGCGACCGGCCGGACCCCGACGCTCTACCAAAGCCGGCTGGGCGGAATCGTGTTGTGCGTGCCCAAGGATCCGCGACTGAAACTGCCGCCGGTCTTCACCCACTTCAAGCAGGTCGCGCTGGCCGATCTCGCCGCGATCGATCCGCCGACGGACGACTGGCCGTTCCTCTATCTCCAGCGGAAGACCATCCCCGCGGATTATCTTTTCGCCATCGGCGGGATGCTGCTGGTTTCAATCCTGGCGACCGGCGCGCTTGGTGGCGGCTCTGTGGTGCGTGGCCACCGGCATTTTTTCTTCCTCGGCTTGGGCTTCCTGCTGCTGGAAACCAAGAGCATCAGCGATTGCACGCTGTATTTTGGCGCCACCTGGCTGGTGACCCTGATTGTGGTGGCGGGAGTCCTCCTGATGGTGCTGGGCGCCAATCTCCTGGCGGTGCGAGTGAAGCTGTTCTCGTTCCGGATGTATCTGCCGTTGCTGGCCGCGCTGGTGCTCCTGTTTCTGGTGCCGCGCGAACAGGTGCTCGGCTTGCCGCTGGGCCTGCGCCTGCTGTGGGCCCTGCTGGTGGTGCCGCTGCCCATTTTCTTCGCGGGGCTGATTTTCTCCGTCAAATTCCGCGAGACGACCTCCCCCTCGGCCGCGTTCGGCGCCAATCTGATCGGGGCCATGTGCGGCGGGTTCTGCGAATACCTCGGCATGGCCATCGGCAATCACTGGCTGTCCGTGATCGTGCTCGGCGCCTACCTCGGCAGCATGCTGACCCTGCGGAGCAAAACCCAAGGAGAGCCCACCTGAAGACACAGCTACAGAAGCCCGCAACGCCGCCAACCTCCGACTCATTCTCTCCGAGCACCGCTGACCCCAGCCAGGACACCCATGGCCGTGCCTACTCGGACAACTCGCACCACGTCGACAAACTCAGCTCAATTGGACCACAGCGCGCGACAGCGCAGGAACAGCAGGCCGAGACCGAGGGCCAGCAGCGCGGTCACCGACGGCTCGGGCACGGCGGTCGGACCGTTCTGGAAAAGGCTGAGCACCTGAGCCCCGCTCAACGGCTGATTGTAAATGCGGATGAAGTCCACCGAGCCCGCACCGGCTTCGCGGCTTCCGGTCACCGGATCGTCCATGAAGAAATAAAGTTCGCGATTTGGACCGCTGATCACACCGAGCCCGCCCGTGTCGAAGAAATTAAAGCGGGGCTGCCCGTTGATGAAGGAGGAGAACTGGCCGGTTTCGGCGTCGCGCGTCACCACTAGGTGGAGCATCTGGCCGGCGACAAAATCTGCCTCCGCTGCGGTGGCGATGGTGTAATAATTCAGCGACGAACCGAGCGCGTAGAGTCCGGTGTCGGAAGCACGGTTCAAAAAATCGATAACTTTCTGGTAGCCGCCCAGTGAGTCGAACTTGAAGGCCAGCTCAAAGGAATAGTTGGCTGCGCCAAGGGAAGGGTCGATCAAGGCTAGGCCTTGGCCGGCACCGAAAACGTAGGTGCCCTCCACCACCGTGCCGCCTTGGGCCTGCATGGCCGGGCCACCCTGCGTGTCGGTGAGATTACCGTTGAAAAGATACTCGCGGACCGGCGCAGGCACGATGACCTGCGCGAACGCCGACCCTGCCGTCAGCAGAATCGCCGGCCAGACGCAGCGCAATGGGGACGAGATCCGATTCACACCGGCAACATTTCATATCCGGACAAAAAAGTAAAGCCTGCCGATGCCCGGCAAGCCGCCGCCCTCGGCCAGCAAGTTTCATCGGCTCCCGTCGAACCGTCACTGAGAATATTTGCTTGCCGCAATTCCGGGTTCCGATTGCCTCCGCCGGAACACCCCGCGCCAGCGCGCCACACAACCGTGCTGTTCAACTCACTCACGTTCATTGTTTTCTTTGTCGTCGTTGTCGGCGGCTATTGGTGGCTGCGCGGCTGGGAGGCGCGCAAGAACCTGCTGCTGGTCGCGAGCTACATTTTCTACGGCGCATGGAATCCACCGTTCGCGCTGCTGCTCTTCGCGACGACCGCGCTCGACTTCTATCTCGGCTCGCGCATCGCCAACGCCGCGACGCCCGG
>JANXWT010000238.1 GCA_025351035.1 Opitutia bacterium
TCGCGCGGCGCGAGCAGCAGCCACACCGGCAGCACCGACGCGAGCAGACCGTAGCCCATGAGCCACCACGCAAGCGTCGTGCCTTTGAGCGTGAGCATCGCATCGAGCGACGAGCCGTGGAGAAATTGTCCGCCCCACACCGCGGCGAGCAGCGCGATCACGCCGAGCACGCTGACGAGCGCGAGGCCGCGCGATTTGTGGCCGACGGATTTCATGCCGAGCCCCATCGCGACGGCGATGGGCATCGTGGCCGCGATGGTGAACAGCCCCCACGGACTCTCCGCGAGCGCCTTGACGACGACGAGCGCGAGCACCGCGAGCAGGATGACCATGATCGCGACGATGCTCACGAGCGCCACGCCGCCGGCGAAGGGGCCGACTTCCTCGCGCACCATCTGGCCGAGTGATTTGCCGCGACGCCGCGTCGAGCAAAAGAGAATCACCGAGTCATGCACGGCGCCGCCGAGCGTCGCGCCCACGAGCATCCACAGCATGCCGGGCAAGTAACCGAATTGCGCGGCGAGCACCGGGCCGACGAGCGGGCCGGGGCCGGCGATGGCCGCGAAGTGGTGTCCGAAGACGACCCACTTGTTCGTCTTCACGTAATCCTTGCCGTCCTCGTGGAGTTCGGCGGGTGTGGCGCGGAGTTCGTCGAGGGTGAGCACCTTGGCCATCAGCCAGGCGGAGTGGAAACGGTAGCTGACCGCGAAAACGCAGCCGGCCGCGACGACCATCCAGAGCGCATTGACGGGTTCGCCGCGCGAAAGGGCGAGCAGCGCGATAGCGCCGGTGCCGAGCACCGCGACGGCCGACCAGCCGACCGCGCGCAACCAAGAGGGGATTTTTTTTGGCTCCATAGAGGATGGGGGACCCCGGCAAGCTACCGGGAAATGCCAGCGGCGCTACTCAAAAACTTTTTGACCGGGCCGAGGTGATTGTGATCGGGACGGGCGGCATCTGGGTTTTGGCCGCGGGCGGTTTTCTGCTTTTCAATTGCGCGGGCGGGCCGTTTGCTCGCGGGGCTTGAGCGTCAATACGCAAACCCCCCTCTGGCCGGTTGGTTCGCTCATCGTGCTCACGGGGCTCAACCTCCTCGATTACCTCGACCGGCAGTTGCTCGCGGCGGTGCTGACGCCGATCAAGGACGAGCTGCATCTGAGCGATGAGCAACTGGGCACAATTCAGAGCGCGTTTATGTGGGGTTATTTTCTGTCGGCGCCGGTTTTCGGCTACCTCGGCGACCGCGTGCCGCGGCGCTGGCTCGTGGCGGGAGGGGTGTTTGTGTGGAGCATCGGCACGCTGATGTCGGGTCACGTGAGTGCGCTGGGCGCGTTGATTTTCTTCCGCGTGTTTGTCGGCTTCGGCGAGGCGAGTTTCGGCACGATCAGTCCGGGCTGGATCGCAGATCTGTTTCCGGCGGCACGGCGCAACAACGCGATCTCGATCTTCTATCTCGCGATCCCGGTCGGCTCGGCGCTCGGCTACATTCTCGGCAGCGCCATTGCCGCGCGCTATGGCTGGCGCTCGGCGTTTTTATGGGCCGGCTATCCGGGACTGTTGCTGGCGTTCGTTCTTTTCCTGTTGGCGAACCGAACCGTGGTGCGGCGGAACCGACGGGTGCGGCGGGCGTATTGGCCGTCGCAAAGAAATCCAGTTGGAGCGCTTACTTGGCGCTGACTAGGTTCACCCAATACCGCCTCGTGCTCGCGGGCTATGTGGCACAGACATTCGCGATGGGTGGGTTCGCGTTGTGGGCGCCGACTTTTTTGCACCGGGTGCATCATCTGAGCAACGAGGAGGCCGGTTCTTACTTCGGTCGCGCCCTGGTGATCGCGGGTTTGGTCGCGACATTGACAGGCGGTTTCGTGGCGACGGCGTGGCAGAAGCGCACGGGCCGCGGTTACGCAGGGATGCTCGCGCTGAGTTCAGTGCTGACGGCGCCGGTGGCGTTCGTGGCGTTTTCCACAGACGACTTGGCGGTGTCGAAGCTGGCGCTCGCGGCGTCGATGTTCCTGATCTTTTTGTCCACGGGTCCGGTGAACACGCTCATCCTCGAAACCGTGCCGGCGACGATGCGGGCGACGGCGATGGCGGGCTTGATTTTCGCGATCCACCTGTTCGGCGATCTGTGGTCACCGCGGATCGTGGGGCATTTTTCAGACCGGTGGGACGATTTGCAACGGGCAGCGCTGTGGGTTCTGCCCGGGGCGCTCGTCGTGAGCGCGTTCTTCTGGTGCTGGCTGGTCTGGGTGACGAAACAGACCGACCGGGCGGAGCCGCTGGCGGGAGATTGACGGCGGCACACTCCCGGGATCGTCGAACGGCTTTGGGTGCGGATTGGCGAGACCTGTGCCACGCGAGCTGGACAGGGGCTGGCCAAATAGTGAAGGATGTCCCGATGAAATCTCTGCTTTGGGTGGCGGGCCTGCTGGTCGTCGCCCCGCTCGTCTCGGCGGCGGACTACGATCTAGTCATCCGCCATGGGCGAGTGGTGGATGGTTCCGGCCATGCGGCTTTTTTTGCCGATGTCGCGGTCAAAGACGGGCGCATCGCCCTCATCGGGCAGATTGACGGCCAGGCACTCACCGAGCTCGACGCCACCGGACTCGTCGTCGCCCCGGGGTTTATCGACGTGCACACGCATGCGGACGAAATCGCGGAGCAGCCGCTTGCGGAAAATTTCCTCCGCATGGGCGTCACCTCGATCGTCGTCGGCAACTGCGGCGGCTCGGCCCTCGATGTCGGCAAGTTTTTCGCGGCCGTTGCGCGCAACCGGGTTTCGGCCAACGTCGCGACGCTCATCGGCCACAACACCGTGCGCGAGGCGGCGATGGGCGGCAGCTTCGACCGCGAGCCCACACCCGCAGAGATGGCGAAGATGAAAGCGCTCGTCGACCAGGCGATGCGCGACGGCGCCGTCGGTCTGTCCACCGGCTTGATCTATCTGCCCGGAACTTTTTCCAAGAC
>JANXWT010000246.1 GCA_025351035.1 Opitutia bacterium
AATTCCTGACCATGGAAACCCTCGAGCAAATCCGCGACCGCCTCGTCGCCCGCTTCCCGGACGCGACGATCACGCTCGTGACGAATCCCGGTGCCGCCGCCGAGCACTCGCTGCTCATCAACGCCGCGCACGGTCACGCCATCGCCCTTTTTCTTCGCGACGATTCCGCACTGCAACTCGACTATTGCTCCAACGCCACCGGCGTCGACTCACCGGAAAAGGAAATCGTCGAAACCAAGAAAGTCTCCGTGCCCGATCCCGCGGGCGGTCCGGCGAAAATCGTCGAAGAGAAAACCAAGCGCACCGAGCCGGGTTACCTCGAGGCCGTTTACCACCTCTACTCGATGGCGGCGCGTCACGGCCCCGTCATCATCCGGATGCGCACGGCGAACCGCAGCGACCAAGTGACACTCCCCTCGCTCACGCCGGTGTGGCGCTCGTGCGATTTTCAGGAACGCGAAATCTACGATCTCTACGGCGTCGTTTTCGAGGACCACCCCGATCTCCGCCGCATCCTGATGTGGGACGAGTTCAAGGACCACCCGATGCGCAAGGACTACGTGGCCCCCGACGATTACGAGTGGGAACCCACGCCGCACGACGAAGTGCTCGACCGCGCCAAACCGCATTTCGCGCCGACGGCTGCACCCGCGGCACCGGCCACCGCACCAAAGGAGGGCCCCTCATCATGAACCCCTCCGGTCTCTCAGCTCTCAACTCTCAGCTATCAGCTAATTCGGCCCCCTCACCTTTCTCCCCGTTTGGCGGTCCCGCCGGCCCAAGCGTCCGCTCAGTCAACGATCCGTTCCACGGCGACTTGCTCGAGGTGTCGATGGGGCCGCAGCATCCGTCGACGCACGGCGTGTTCCGCATGGTTGTGACACTCGACGGCGAAGTCATCGTCAAGCTCAAGCCCGTCTTCGGCTACCTGCACCGCAATCACGAAAAGATCGCCGAGAACACGAGCTATCTCGGCTCGATGCCCTACACGGACCGGCTCGACTATCTCTGCTCGATGTCGACCAACTGGGCTTACGCGCTCGCAGTTGAGAAACTCGCCGGTCAAGCCGTGCCCGACCGCGCACAGTATCTGCGCATCATCATGGCGGAGCTCACGCGTCTCGTGAACCACTCGTGCCTCGTCGGCTTCCTCTTCAACGACCTCGGCACCTCGTTCACGCCGCTGCTCTACGCGTTCCGCGAACGCGAAAAAATCCTCGACCTCTTCGAGTCCATCAGCGGCTCCCGCATGATGTGCAACTACCAGCGCTTCGGCGGCTGCCGCGTGGACCCGACACCCGAGTGGCTCGCCGCCGCCAGCAAGCTGGTGGACAATTTCCCGCGCTTCCTCGACGAGTATGAGACGATGCTCACGGGCAACGAGATCATGCTCGCGCGCACGCAGGGCGTCGGCCGCCTCGACCCGAAGCACGCGATCAACGCCGGCATCACCGGTCCCGTCCTCCGCGCGAGCGGCGTGGGCTACGACATCCGCAAGGTCGACGGCTACGGTTTCTACCCGCATTTCGATTTCCGCGTGCCGGTCGGCGACCACGGCGACACCTACGACCGCTACATGATGCGCATTCTCGAAATGCGCGAGTCGGTGAAAATTCTCCAACAGGCCTTCCGTGAACTCCCCGCCGGTCCGATCATGGACCCGAAGGCGAAGCTCCGCGGCTTCCGCCCGAAGGCCGGCGAAGCCTACGGTCGCATCGAGGGCCCGAAGGGCGAACTCGGCTTCTATCTCATCAGCGACGGCTCGCCCAATCCCAGCCGCTATCGCGTCCGTCCGCCTTCCCTCATCAACCTCACGCTGCTCGAGGAAATGTGCCTCGGGCACACGATCGCCGACTCCGTCGTCATCCTCGGCAGCATCGACATCGTCCTCGGCGAAGTGGACCGCTAACCCTCCCCACCATGCTCGGCTCCGGCATCATCAAAGGTCTCGCCGTCACCGCGAAAAACTTCGTGGGCAGCTACCATGACAAGGAGCGCATGGTGACAGTGCAGTATCCCGAGGAGCGCACCGTCCTCCCGGAAAATTACCGCAATTTCCCCTTCCTCGTCACCGAGAATGCCCTCGACCCGATGGGCACGCTGCGCTGCGTCGCCTGCCAGATTTGCGAGAAGGAATGCCCGCCGCAGTGCATCTACATCGAAAAGAGCAAGGACAAGAAACCCGACGCCGTGGGCAAGCCACAGCTCTACCCGGCCGTGTTCGACATCGATACCTCCGTCTGCATGAGCTGCCAGATTTGCGTCGAGGTCTGCCCGTTTGACGCGATCAAGATGGACCAAGTCTTCGAGGTCGCCGCCACCAACCGCTTCTCCGACCTGCTCCTGCGCCGCGAACAACTCGCTAAGCCCAACAGTTACTTCCACGAGATTCACCCGACCGACGCCAACGAAGTCGACACGCGCCTCGCCGCCGAGCGCAAAGCCGCCGAGGAAAAAGCCAAGGCCGCTGCCGCCGCGAAAGCCGCCGCTGCTGCTGCCAAAGCGGCCGCACCCGCTGCTCCTGCCGCCGCAACCGCGCCAACTCAACCCGCACCCGCGCCTAGCGCGGAGGCCCCTAAAGCACCACCGCCTTCCGCATGAGCGCCGTCGCCGGAACCGAGTCCTTCCTCGAACGCGCGCCGCTCGTCCTGCGCGACACCGTCGTGCAGTGGTTCCCGTCACCGCTGCAGTGGCTCGTCCACAATCTGATCACCATCGTCGCGATCCTCGCGATCTTTGGACTCTTCTTCGCATTCACCACGATCGCCGAGCGCAAACTGCTCGGCCGTCTGCAAAATCGTCTCGGACCCAACCGCGCCGGTCTGCCGAAATTTTCCATCCTGCCCTGGCACCTCAGCCACAAACTCTGGGGTCTCACCCAACCGTTCGCTGACGCGGTGAAGACACTGACGAAGGAGGACATCGTCCCCGCCGCC
>JANXWT010000323.1 GCA_025351035.1 Opitutia bacterium
GCCCAACACCGCCCGGCAGTGGTGGCCGTGCGTCAACTCGCCCGCCGCCAAGGTCGCATCCGCCGATCTCACCTTCACGGTGCCGGCACCGCTCGTCGCCGCCTCGAACGGCAAACTCGCCGACACGCGCGACAACGCCGACGGCACGCGGACGTTTCACTGGGTCGTGAGCTATCCGGTCTATCCCGACACGCTTTCGGTCGCCGTGAGCGACTACGCCACGTTTACGCTGCCGTTTCTCTCGATGGAGAAAACTCCAATGGACATGACGTTCTTCGTTTTCCCGGAAGACCTCGCGAAGGCCCGCGCCGATTTCGGAGTGTTGCCGGACATCCTGCACATCTATGAATCCATCTTCGGTCCCTATCCGTTCGTGCGGGAAAAATATGGCATCGCCGAATTCGGCTACCAAAGTTTCCGCGAACACCAGACGCTGCCAAGCTACGGCTCTTCGCTCATCACCGGCGATCACCAGCACGACGACACCCTCGCGCACGAGCTCGCGCACCAATGGTTCGGCAACTCCATCACCGTGAAAAACTGGTCGCACATCTGGCTCAACGAGGGCTTCTCCACCTACGGCTACGCACTTTGGCAGGAGAAAGCCAAGGGCCGCGACGGCTACTTCGCCGCGATGCGCGGCCTTGATCAGCCGCAGTTTCCCGGCACGCTCTTCGTCGCCGACGCGAGCAACCGTGCGCAGCTTTTTTCCGCGACGACCTTCAACAAAGGCGCGTGGACGCTCCACATGCTCCGCCATGTGCTCGGCGACGAGAAATTCTTCGCCGCCCTCCGCGGCTACATCGCGAAATTTGCCTACGAGACCGCCGACACCGCCGACTTCCAGCGCGTCTGCGAGGAACACTTCGGCAAACCGCTCGACTGGTTTTTCCAGGAGTGGGTCTACGGGGCGGGGCGCCCCGCTTACGAGGTGAGCTGGACGCAGCCCGACGGCGCGCACGACGTCACCGTCACGATCAATCAAACGCAGGCCGACGGCGCGGTTATCACGATGCCGCTCGACGTCGCGCTGACCACGGCGGCCGGATCGCAAACGGTCATTCTCTGGAACGACCAAAAATCGCAGACTTACACGCTGTCCGCTGGCGGAAGAATCACCGCCGTCAGTGTCGACCCCGAAGGTTGGGTGCTGAAGACAGCCAAGCCGTGATCCGCCTTCAGTTCCGTCGCTCGACGATCGCGCCGCTGCGATCCTTGAAGATCAGCGTGCGCTTCTCGGCGTGGTAGCCCTCGAAGGTGATCCCCATCTGCGGGTTCACCATGTCGCCGACATCGTAGGAAGTCTTGTCGACCAGGATGCGGGGCTTGGCGCCGGTGCGCACGCTGCCAATGCGCAAATTAGCCACCCATTCGCGGAACGCCGCGCTCACTGGGGGCGGGCCGAGATCAACCGGCTTCACGGCGGCGGCGGGCGGCGTCACGGCCGGTTGGGCGGGGGCAACCGCGATGGTGGGCGGCGGGGCGGTGGGCTCGCCGGCTTTGATCGCTTCGTTCAATGGCGCGAGCTGCTCGGCCGCCTTCGCCGCCGCCGTTTTTTGCGCGGCGGCCACGGCCTGCCCCTGCACCGTCGTCGGCTTAGCCACGACTGTCGGTCCGGCTTTCTTCGGCGGCGGTGGGGCCGCTGGTGCCCTCATGAAAATAAGATAACCAGCCCCCAGCACGCCGACGGCTGCCGCGGCACCGCCAATCATGAAAAGCTTTTTTCGCTTCGCTGGGTCGGCAGGCGCGCTCTTCTTGACCGGAGTCGCCGCGGATTTCTTCGCCCCCGGAGGCGCAGGGAATTTTCCGGACGGTGGCGGAAAACTCACCGCAGGAGGAGACACCGGGGCCTCCGCCGCCGGCACCGGAGCCGGAGCTTCGGCCGGCGCAGGTGCGGGCGGCGCGACGGGCGCGAGCATCGCCGGCACCGCTTCTGGAGTCGGCGAAGGCGCGGACAACGAAGCATCGGCCTTGGGTTTCAGGGAAAATTTCGGCGCGCTCTGACTGGCAGCCGTGGCGGGGGCCGGAGTTGGCGGCAGCGGTGCTTCAACCGGCACCGTGGCAACCGGGACCGGAGCTTCCTTTGGCGATTCGACCGCAGCTGGCGCGACGGACATTTTCGGCTTCAGCCGCACCGGGGCGGGCTCAGCGGTGGACGCGGGTTCCACCGGCGTTGGAGCCGCTTCCGGCGCGGCCGCGGCCGCGGGGGCGACGGACGGTGCAGGCTCAGCCCCGGCCGGAGGCGTGGCGGACGGATCGTCGGTGAGTTTCGGTTTGAGACGAAGCTTGGGGATGTTCTCGTCGCTCATGGATCAAGGGTTAGCCCGAATCTTCAGTCCCATCAACTAACTTCTCTAGGGGAAATTTCTGTCTGCGCCCAACAGGCAGCCCTCCTTAGCGCAGCTGGCCCTGACTCCGAACCCACAAGTCACCTTGCGGTGCGGAAAAACGGCCAAAATTTCCTGACCTGACCTGCGGCGTGACAAGTGCCTGCATTGTGTGCATATGAAACCACAGGCGCACGACTCCGCAGTCGCCGACCTGCCCCCAAAACCCATGAAGCGCCCGACGGAAAAACTTAACGGCATCAGCTCTGTCGCCGTCAAGAAAGCCACCGGAATGAATTGGCGCGAGTGGGGCACGGTGCTCGACAAGGCAAGCGCGAGGAAAAAATCCCACAAGGAAATCGCCGCGTTGCTCAGCACGCGCCACAAGGTCGCCGCGTGGTGGGCGCAGATGGTCGCCGTTGGCTACGAGCAATCGCGCGGCCTCCGCGCCAAGCACGAGAAGCCCGCCGGCTTCGAGGTGAGCGTCACCCGCACGATCGCCGCCCCGGTAGCGCGCGCTTTCGAGGCGTGGCGCGATTCCGCGGTGCGCGAACACTGGCTGCCGCGCACGCCCCTCACCGTCCGCAAGGCGACCCCGCACAAATCCATCCGCATCACTTGGGCCGACGGCACGAGCGTCGCTGTGAATTTTTGGCCGAAGGGAGCCCTCAAGTGCCAGGTCGTCCCGCAGCACAGCAAACTGCCTGACGCAGATTGCGCCGAGCAGATGAAGAGTTTTTGGACCGAGAAGCTTGAAGCGCTGCGGAGCTATCTTGAGAAGAAATCCTGACCATGCGGACGGTGCTCCGCAGCTTTCTGTTCACAGCAGCGCTGCTCGCGGCGTTGCCGTTGGGCGCCCAAGAAGTGCAGCAGCATGGCCTCGTCTTCGAGCAGTGGGTGAGAACCACTTTTTTTGACGGCTACCGGCCCGCGTCCTACACGCAAAAATGGGACATCCCCGCGACGGCGAACCGGCACCACGGCCATGTGCCCGTGAATCCCAAGGCCACGAAATACGGCACGCCCGTCGATCTCGGCGACGCGCTGCGCCAAATCAAAATCACCGAACCGTTCCTGCTCGTCATCGGTTACTGGCGGCAGGACGGCGACACCAAGCGCATCGTCAACATCGTCGCGCCCACCGTCACGCCGGAACAGTGGCAGCAGCTCTGGGCCCCCGTCACGCGCGCCGACCTCGAAAAACTGGACACCGTGATCAAGGACCGCTCGCTCACGCCCGCGCAGGCCCGCGAACGCGCCCAAGCCATCAAGCGCGCGCCGCCGTTTTCCCAATCAACCATCGAAGTGAATCCCAAGATCGACTCAAGGGACCAGCGCCGACTCCAGTGTTCGCTGCGTTTCACCGACGTGTTCAAGTTCCTCGCACCCGGCGCCGATTCCTCCGCGCAGGCAACCCCCTCGCTTTGGGGCGTGGTCTATCCCGGTCCCATTGACTCGAAACCGCGGCAGCTCAAGGGTGCTCCGCGATGACCGTCCCTGCGCGCCCCGCCCTGCTCCGCTCCCTTGGTCGCTGGACACTTGCCGCTCTTGTCGTCAACGGCATCATCGGCAGCGGCATCTTCAGTTTGCCGAGCACCATCGCAGGCAAGGTCGGCAGCGACGCCCTGTGGGTTTACCTCCTCGCGGCGCTTGGCATCAGCGTGATCGTGGCGACCTTTGCCGAACTCAGCTCGCAGTTCCGCGAGGCCGGCGGCCCCTACCTCTACGCGCGCGAGGCGCTTGGTCGCCTCGCCGGCATCCAGACGGGTTGGTTCCTCTGGCTGATGCGCCTGGCGTCTGCCGCCGCCACCGCCAACATCTTCGTCGTCTACCTCGGGGAATTCTGGCCCGCCGCCACCGCCCCGTTCGCGCGGGCCGCCATTCTCGCTGCGCTGATCGGTAGCCTCGCGCTCGTCAACATTCGTGGCGTCAGCACCGGCGC
>JANXWT010000342.1 GCA_025351035.1 Opitutia bacterium
CTTCGACCAACTGCGCGCGCAGTTGCACTTGGGCGACCGCGGCGGCCTGTTCCCGCAAATAAAGCCCATGAACATGCTGCGCGCCCACGATCATCCAGTAGATCAGGATGTCGACGAAGTTGCGGCCATTGAAGAGGAGCACCGCGTAGGTGGAAAAATCCTGCGTGCCGCGTTGAGATCCCCCCGTAAACTCGTCGATCGTGAGACGGAGGACGTAATTGGCGAACATGGCGCCAATGCTCAGCGTCAGGTGCACCGCGAAGGCGAGCCAGTCGTGGCGGCCATCGAAAGGCAGCCGCCGATGAAACCACAGCACCAAGGGTGTGAAAAAAGCCCAGAGCGCGACGCGCAGAAACTGGGTCTCGGCCACTTCCGCAAAGCTGATCCCCAATCCCCGCGGCACGACCGTCAGGTATAATTGGGCGGTCAGCACCATCCAGACGGCGGACCAGATGGCGGCGATCAGAAGGAAAGATTTCCAGCGGGGATTGTTCACGGCGCGAACTGACCAAGGGCGCGGCGGGCGGAAAGACAAGCGGGTTTTGTCGTTTGCCGGGTGCCCCCGTCGTCCTCGGCTGGCCGTTGCTCGCACTATTTGTGCGCTTCAAACTGCGTCCTTGGCGGTTGTTCGCAAATCCCACGCCGTGAACCGAAGGGTGGTCAGTTGCAACCGGCATGGCCGCAAAAAAGGCGGCCCGAAAATCGGGCCGCCTTGAGAGGAAAATCATTCCGGGCGCGCTGCGGCTCAGAACTTGTAGGAGAAGTTTCCGTAGACAAACCGGCCCACTGAGCCGTAGATGCCGGTGTCGGAGGGAGGGCTGGAGAACGAGTAGGCATCAACCGGCGGATATTTGTTGAAGAGGTTGTTTGCGCCCACGGTCATCCTCAGCCCGCGCAACTGCGGAACCAGTTTGCCGACCTCGATCGAGCCTTGCAGATCAAAACTCGTGTAGGACGGGACCCTGGGGCCGCCGCCGGAGCTCTGCACCGAGCGGATGAAGGTGTTTGACAGCGCTGCCGAATAGGCCCCGTTCTCCCAGCTGACGGTGGTGTATTCGCGATACTTCGGCAGAGTGCCACTACCGTTAGTGTCAGAAAACTCCGTGAAGCCCTGGCCAGAAGAAGCTTCCACTTGGAAACTTTGGATATTAACCCAAGTGCTCTGCACATCAAAGGCCCCGTATTGAGTCTTGAAGCTATATTTCAGGGTGATGTCCACGCCATCCTGATTCTGGCTGGAGACATTGGCCGCGAACTGGTCGACGTAGACGTTCGCCGGATTGCCGTGCAATTGACCCGGGGTCGTAACCTGCACCCCGCCCAGCTGACCGAAGTCATTTAGGTGGACATATTGCGAAAACTTGGAGGCTGGGCCGTAGCGTTCGACATCTTGCACCATCGTCGAACTGGTGGCCAGCGAGCCGACGAGATCGGTTTCCTTGATATTGTAGTAATCGACGGCAATCGAAAAACCTTTCAGTGTCTTCGGCGAATAGACAAAGCCCACCGTGTAGTTCTTCGAATTCGAGGGCTTCAGGTTCGGGTTTGCGCCCGACTGCTGTCCTCCCTGCAGGGCGGGGAACGGGGTGGCAATCGGCTGACCGGCGGTATTGTATGACTGCAGACCAATGAACGAGGCGGTGGCACCCGAGCTGGTCGGCCCAAACAGACTGTAAAGCGTCGGAGCCGAGAACGACTTCGAGTAAGTCGAACGAACGGCGAACTCGTCGTTGAACGGCAGCCAGCGCAAGCTGACCTTCGGCACCGTTGGATCAGTTGTGTCGCTGTAGATCTCGTGGCGGATGGCTGCATCAATGGACACATCATGCAGGCCGGCGATGTTCTGCTTCGGGCCGGTGATCGGCACCTTGACCTCGAGAAATTCCGATTTGACGATGCGTTGCGCTGCGAACGGATTGATCGAGACACCGTTGTTCCAGGCCGAGGCCCCGGTGACCGGGTTGAAGAGACTGTTCTTGTCCGCCGAGCCGGACAGAGCTTCCTTACGGTAGCCGACGCCGGCGGCCATGAACATCGAGCCTCCTGGAAGATCAAAGACCCGACCGTTCACGCGCGCATCATACGAAATGAGCGTGCTGCTGAAATCCGCGATCGAATTGCCGAAGATATTCGCCGCGGCGAGCTTGACCGGGTCCTGATGGATGGCGGTCAGATTGATGTTGCCGCCTCTGATACCCGCCAACAAGGCGGAGTTCAGGATCTGGCCGATGCCGAGCGCGGTTTGCTTCGAAGTGTTGTAAACGGAGGCGAAGGCCCAGTTCCAATCAGAGCCGATCTTGCCGTCCAACTCTACGGTGCCACGAATGGAGGTGGTGTCGTTGTTGTAGATACGCGCGCCGGCGTCCACAAAGCGATTGCGCACCTGCGCGCGGACATCCGTGATCGGAATGCCGGGCAGATTCTGCGTCGTCGGATCATTGGCCACATTGATCCGCAGCACGATCGGCTGGGGATTGATCTGATACTGGCTGACAGTGCCCGCATACGAGACGCTTCCCTTCACGCTCATCGTGTCACTGATCGTGTGGTCGAATGCAAAAAGCGCGAGCTGCTTGTCGAGGGAATTGGCAAATGTAGGGACATGGGCGAGGTCGAAGATCAAACCGACGGCGTTCGAATCAATCGCCTTATAGTAACCCGCTGTCGCCAAGTTGGCCAAGGTGGTGGGCGTAACGTCCGGAGCCTGGTTGAGCGACGGAGCGAGCTGGTAAAATTGACCGCCGGCCGTGTTCACGATGCCGGCAAAACTGACCGTGCCGAATGCTGGAGCCGTATAGCTGAAATCCCGCATGTAAAGCGGATCGGTTTTCCCCCATTCACCGGAAACGGTGATGTTGGTTTTCCCGGTGGAAGCACCCAGGATGAAATGGGCCGATTCGCTCCGGTAGATGCCGGAAAGACTCGGCTTCGAGAAACCATAACTGGCTCCGATCTCCGCGCCTTGGAAATTCTTTTTCAGGATGATGTTGATGACCCCTGAGACCGCGTCCGAGCCGTAAATCGCCGACGCACCGTCGGTCAGCACTTCGACGCGTTCGACGGCCGACACAGGAATGTTATTGAGGTCGACAAACTGAAAGCCTCCGGTGCCCGAGACCGGCGAGAACGCCGCCCGCTGGCCGTCGATCAGCACGAGGGTCGCGGTGTTGCGCAAGGCTATCTGCGCGCCGCCGTTGGTCGCACCGCCGGCAATATTGCCGTTTTCCACGCCTATGTTGAGGCCGCCGACAATCTGGGGCACGGCCTTCCGGAGCACGTCCAGCAGCGTGCTGGTCACGCCGGTTTGTTCAATC
>JANXWT010000354.1 GCA_025351035.1 Opitutia bacterium
CTTCGACATGCAATGCTTGGCTGATGGCACATTTCCATTGCTCCTTCTGAGCCGACAGCAAGATTTGCCCGGCACGTTCATGCAAGGTGGTTCGCCGGCGACGACCTTGCCGCTCACGCTCACCAGCGCGACGATTACCTGCACCGGAACCGGCGTTGTGTTCACGCCAACGCCCGCTCCGACTGCCGTGAATACGCCTGTGCCCACGAATACTCCCGCTGCAACCAACACGGCGACGCCCTGCGCTCCGAATTGTCCGACTGCGACGAGGACTCTGCCACCGGTCTACACGCGCACGCCGACGCGCACGCCGACCGGCGTGGCAACTGCTCCCCCGCCGGCCGCAACTAAGAGCACTGGCCAGATTCCGCCGCCGAGCGGTGACGCCCCGGCAGGCACCGGCGGTAACGTGCGCTCCGGCATACGCCTGCCCGATACGGGTGCGGGTTCCGGGGGCGGTTCACGGGACAGCACGGCGTGGATGCTGATGGGCCTTCTCGGCGGCGCAATGGCCGTCGCAGGAACCAGCGTGATGATATTCAGAAGGCGATTCCCACGATAAAGGGTCGCATGCGGTAAGAATGCGACAAAGAACTGTCGTACGGATGCGCCGTTGTTGTCAGGAGGATGTATGAAGCGGATTGCAGGCGTGATGGGCATCGTGCTCGTCCTTGTTGCGATGAACAGTTCCATTTCTGCGACGCCCAGGGCGAAGGCGGCGCCGATGAACGCGGTCATCTTGAACAAATTTCTCTGTACGGCACTTTCCTTCGCCTTTTTCGACGTAGCGCCGATTCCGTGCCAGTCGGCGGGTGCAATGGACGCCAACTTGATCGGCTTCACGGACGTCATTGGGCAGAAGACCAGCAACCTAATTGCACCGCCACCGCTGCTACCTTCTGGTGAGCCGATTCCTGGAACCTTTCCGCTCCCGGTAGATCTATCTACATTGAAGTATGAAGGCGATCACATCGCGAAGAAGGAAGACTTCGCTGCCATCGATCGCGACCTCGATCAGCTGCACGAAATTGACGGAGACATGATCGTCATCGTCTTTGTGGATGAGCAGTTTCCGGTCCAAATAAAAGTGGATAACGGAACCATCGCGGATAGCAATGGCGTCGACCGCGGCCCCGAGTGGGTGTGCGGCCAGTCTGGAGGGACGACGTTCGGGGACGACCCGGACTGTCTTCCGGGCGCGCCGGACAAGAATGGCGCCGTGGTGTTCAGTCTGCGGCCGAACGCGATAAAAGGCAAGCGCGGCCCAGGCAAAATCAGCATCGTGCAAGACCGGACGCCGCTCGACCTGACGTTCACGGTCGTCGGTGAGGCGCGCGACATCAAATTCACCAATTTAGAGACAAATCTTGAGGTTGGAGCCGACGGCGGTACAGCAGACCCCGACGCGGCGTCGCCGCTCAACACCCGCGTAAAGGTCACGCCGGCAAAAGACGACGACTGCGCGCTACCCGGCTCCGCGGGCGGCTTCCTCGATGCGAACGGCACCGCGCAGCGAACCGTCAGCCTCGTGCGAGCCTTTGACAGCGACGGGACTTCCATCAGCGGGGCGTTCGTGCGATGGCAGTCGGACGCGCCCGACATCGGCACGGTCGCAGCCGGCCTTACGCCAACGATCGATCTTGGAACGTTTGGGATAGGCGCGCCCAACATTGCTTGTGGCACAGCACTGCCCGGTACGTTTCATCTGAAAGCCCAGACCCTGACGCACCAGTCGCCGGACGGCACGGGTACCGTGCTTGACCCCGCCGCAGTGAACGGCGTGCGGCGTAGCTCCACGTTCACAGTTGTCGGTGCACCGGCGACGATAGCGCTCACGGCGACGCCCGTAACGTGCGATGGCACGTCGAGTTCGACCGTCTCGGCCAACGTCGTGGACGAGAACGGTAATCCTGCTGCCGATGGCCAGGTCGTCAACTTCGATGTCGTCGCCTTAGGTGCGGCGGATCCCATCCATGCGAAGGTGAAGGACGGCGTCGCAACATCGGTGATTAAGCCGCTCGCTTCAGCGCAGACCAGCGTGACCGTGAACGTGTCGGCATCGGCCAATGCAGGCAAGTTCTTCGACCTGCAAACCGCGACGAATTCGGTTCGCATCGACTGCGGTAATCCGGCCACAAGCGGCTCGACCGCAGGTGCGGCGGGCGCCGCACCTGCCGGAGGGGGCGCTGGTGCGGCCCAAGCAGCCCCGGCGGGCACCATTCATGGCCCGAACACGGGTTCCGGGCCGTCTGCGGATGGCGCGCATCCCGTTCGGCGC
>JANXWT010000372.1 GCA_025351035.1 Opitutia bacterium
GTTCGACAGCGACGAGATCGCCGCCGTCATGGACCTCTGCCTCTCGTGCAAAGGCTGCAAATCCGAGTGCCCGTCCAACGTCGACGTCGCGCGCCTCAAGACCGAGTGGCAGCAGAAATTCCACGACGCCCGCGGCGTGCCCTTCCGCACGCGGCTCATCGGCAACTTCGCCACGGCCATGAAGTGGGCCGCGCGCCTCCCTCGCCTGCACAACGCGCTGGTCACCCATCCAATTCCCAGCGGGCTCATCAAGCGCCTGGCCGGTTTCGCCCACAAACGCAGCCTGCCCATCCTCCACACGACGACCCTCGCCGCGTGGCACGCCCAGCACGCGAACCTTTCCGGCATCGGCGGCATTCCGTGTAGGGCCGGCCCTTGTGGCCGTGCCGCAACGCGAGCGAACAACGGCGCGCCGTCAAGCGGCGGCCCTACACCTGCGAGCGAAGACCACCCTTTCCTCAACGGTCGCGTTCATCTCTTTTGCGACGAGTTCACCAACTACCACGACACCGCCATCGGCATCAAAGCCGTCGAGCTGCTCAACCGACTCGGCTACGAAGTCGTCATTCCCGCGCACGTCGACAGCGGACGCGCGCAATTTTCCAAAGGCCTCCTCCGCGACGCCCGCGCGCTCGCGATCCGCAACGTCGAGTTGCTCAAGGACGTCATCACGACCGGCGCTCCGCTCATCGGCCTCGAACCGTCGGCGCTGCTCGGTTTCCGCGACGAATATCCCGACCTCATGCCGGCGCACTTGAAGGACGCCGCCAAGGCGCTCGCGAAAAACGCGCTGCTCGTCGACGAGTTCATCGCGCGCGAAGCCGACGCCGGTCGGATCACGCGCGACCAATTCACCACGCGGCCCGCAAGCATCAAGCTGCACGGGCACTGCCACCAAAAAGCGCTCGCGTCGATCCAGCCCACCTTGCGCGCGCTGCAACTGCCGGCCAATTACCGCGTGGCGGTGATCGCTTCCGGTTGCTGCGGCATGGCGGGTTCATTCGGCTATGAAACCGAGCATTTCGAGCTCTCGCAGCAGATCGGCGAACTCGTGCTGTTTCCCACGGTGCGCGCCGCTCCGGCCGAAACGCTCATTGCCGCACCGGGCACGAGTTGCCGTCACCAAATCAAGGACGGCACCGGCCGCCGCGCGCTGCACCCGGTGGAAATTCTCCACGCTGCGCTCGCCTGATCGGTGATTCGCGCGACACTTTACCCATGCAGCACAATCTCCTATTGGTCGGCGCACTGCTCTTGGCCGTCATCGGTTTCATGCACAGCTACCTTGGCGAGCGTTTTGTGCTCAGCCGGATTCTCGTGATGCCAGACCTGCCCAAGCTGCGCGGGAGCCGCGAATACATGCAGTCGCTCCTGCGCTGGGCGTGGCATCTCACGAGCATCGCGTGGTGGGGCACCGCGGTCACACTGGTGGCGCTTTGGACCGGCCGCGGTCTCGCGGCCATCGGCGCGATCACCGCCGCCACGTTCGCGCTCCATGGAATTATCATCGTCGTGCTCAACCGCCGCCACCCGGCGTGGCCCTTGTTCTTTCTCGCCGCGGCCGCGATTTGGTTCGGCACGCGCTAGAACGGCCATGACCCCGACCATGACTTTCGTCCTATATCGCCAAGCACCCGGCGCGTGCTAAGCTGCCGCCCGATGTCGATGACGGAACAAGACAGCCAGCACCGCGGGAGACTCTACGGCGCGTTCGCGTTCGCGAGCGTCATCCTCGCGTGTTTCTCCGGCTATTTTTTCGAGCGCCGCTTTTATCACGCTGAGACGCTCGTGATCGTGACGTTCGGCCTCGGCGCGCTCTATGCCGCGCTCGGCGTGCTCTCCAACGAGTGCACGGAGAGTGGCAAACCGGCGCTCGTCACCGGCTATTTTGTCGGCCAATGCGTGCTGCTGACCGCGCTGGTTTTTCTCAGCCCGATCCGCGGTTTCTTCGGCATCATCGTTCTGCCCGTCGTCAGTCAGGCCATCTTCGACCTCAGCCGGCGCAATGCCCTCATCGTCGGTCTCTATCTCTTCGTGGTCAGCGTCGGAGTGTGGGGCGTCGACTTCGGTCTGCAATCGATGCTGGAGGTGTCGTTCAATTATGTGCCGGCCTTCGCCTTCACCGTCGCGTTTACCCTGATCAGCAAACAGGCGCTCACAGCCCGTGAACAATCCGAAATACTTCGCCAGGAACTCGAGGTCGCCAACCAACAGCTGCGTGAACACGCGGCCCAAGTGGGCGAACTCGCCACCACGCGCGAACGCAACCGCGTCGCCCGCGAGATCCACGACGGCGTCGGCCACTACCTCACTGTGGTGAAAACCCAGCTCGATGCGGCCAGCGCTCTCATGCCCACCCAACCCGACAAAGCGCGCGACGCCGTCGCGAAAGCCGCCGCGCTCACCGGGGAAGCGCTCGAGGATGTCCGCCGCTCCGTCGGTTCGCTGCGGACCGACACCGCGCGCCCGTTACTGCCGGTATCGCTGCGGTCGCTCGTGCGCGACGCCGGCTTGCCCGTCGTCGTGCGCGTCGAAGGCGAGACCCGTCCGATCGCACCCGGCGTCGAGCACGCGCTGTTTCGCGCCGCGCAGGAAGGGCTGACCAACATCCGCAAGCACGCGGGCGCCACCGCCGCGGAAGTGTTGCTCGATTTTCGCAAACCCCATCGGCTGACGCTGGCGTTCACCGACAACGGCCGCGGGGCCGACGGAGCGGACGCGACCGGCTTCGGCCTGCGCGGCATCTGTGAACGCATCGAAGTGCTCGGCGGCACCGTGCAATCCGGCAACCGACCCACCGGCGGATTTTTCCTCACCATCGAGGTGCCCGCATGAGCGCGGCAAAAAAACTCCGCCTCATGCTCGTCGACGACCAGTCGCTCTTCCGCGAGGCGCTGCGCACGCTGCTCTCGCTGCAACCGGATTTCGAGATCGTCGCCGAAACCGAGAACGGCGAGCGCGCCATCTCTCTCGCCAAGGTGCACAAGCCCGACGTCATCCTCATGGATCTCCGCATGCCTGTGATGGGCGGCGTCGACGCCACGCGCCGGCTCACGCAGCTCACGCCCGGCGTGCGCGTCGTCGTGCTCACGACGTTCGACGAGGACGAGGAAGTTTTCGAAGCGCTCCGGGCCGGCGCCGTCGGCTATCTGTTGAAAGCCTGCTCGGCGGACAAACTCTGCGAGTCCGTGCGCGCCGCCGCGAAAGGCACGTCGGTCTTCGAGCCGTCCGTCGCTGCACGCATGGTGACCGAGCTCAACCGTCTTTCCTCGCACGATCCGCGCCGCACCGCGCAGACGCTCGCCGATCCGCTGTCCGAGCGCGAACTCGGCGTGCTCAAGCTGCTCGCCGAAGGCTGCAGCAACAAGGAGATCGGCGCGCGCCTCAGCATCACCGAGGGCACCGTAAAGAATCACATGACGAATGTGCTCGGCAAACTCGGCGTGCTCGACCGCACCCAAGCCGCCCTCCGCGCCCGCGAACTCGGCCTGATTTGAGCGCGATGTCCTTTTCACTGATCGGAGCAATTCACCTCGGTGCCGCGCTGACTTCGGTCGCCTCGGGAGCGTTTGTCCTCCTTTGCCCCAAGGCCGGCCAGCGGCACCGCCGGAGTGGATATGTCTACGCCGCGGCCATGACGCTGATGAACCTGACGGCCCTCTCTCTCTACCGGCTGACCGGCACCGTGAATTTCTTTCACGTCGCCGCCGTGGCCAGCTTGGTGACTCTGATCTGCGGGCTCCGCTTCGCCATCGTGCGCCGGCCGGCGAGCGCTTGGATCGAGTTGCACTATCGCCTCATGTTCTGGTCCTATGTCGGCCTGCTCGCGGCCCTCGTGGCCGAAGTCAGCACCCGTGTCCTAAAACCGTGGCTGCTTGCTCGCGGCTCAACGGCGATGAGCTGGTTCTGGTTGGTCGTCGCCGCCGTCTCTCTGGCGGTCGTGATTGTGGGCGGCGTTGGCATCGAAGTCATCGGCCGCCGGACGGCGTCGCGGGTGCGGCAACGGCTCTGACTATGACTCCGGGTCATGCCGCGACATGACTTCGAAGGTGACCTCCGTTCGATGCGAAAAGCAGATCCGGTCTGCGTGATCAACGCCGCACTCGCGAAGCGGCTTTTCTCGAATGAAAACCCGCTCGGCAAGCGGTTGCAGACGGTGACGTTTCTCAACCGCAACTACCGCGAGATCGGCGTGCGCATGGCACTCGGCGCGAGTCCGGGCAATGTGCTGGCGTGGGTGCTCGGCCGCGCCGGCCGGATGATCGCGTGGGGCGTGGCCATCGGGCTCGTCGGCGCTGCCGCGTTCTCGCTGCTGTTGCGCAGCCTGCTTTACGGCGTCGCTCCGGCTGATCCACTCGTGCTCGCGACGCTCGCGGTGTTTCTCCCGCTCGTCGCGTTCGCTTCGACGCTCGCGCCGGCTTGGCGCGCGTCGCGCCTCAATCCCACGCAGGCGCTCCAGCAGGAATAATTTCACCCAACCCAATCCATGAAAAACCAAATCACGAAACTCCTCCCGCTCGGCGTTATTGCCGCGCTGCTCCTCGGTGCCACCGGCGTCTTCGCCCAATCACCCGCTGACCAAGCGGCCGCTCTCCTCAAGAAGAATGATCTCGCCGCCGCCGAAACGCTGCTCGCGCCGCTGACCGACGCGGACAGCCAGGACGCCGCGGCGTTTTTCCAACTCGGCCAACTGCGCCTCCGGCAGCAGCGCGCCGCCGACGCCGTCGCGGCCTTCGAGAAAGCCACGACGCTCGACGCGACGAAGCCCGAATATTTTTCGCAGCTCGGCATCGCTATCAACATGAAGATGCAGGGCGCGAACTTCATGGTGCAGGCCGTCACGGCTCCGAAGATGAAAAAGGCCTTCGAGAAATCCGTCGCTCTCGACCCGAACCACGTCGCCGGGCTAATCGGACTCGCCCGCTACTACGCCAACGCGCCGGAGATCGCCGGCGGCAGTCTGGAGAAGGAGTTTGCCGAGCGCGTGCAGAAGCTCGTGCCCCATCTCGGCGAGAGCGAACTCGGGCGCATCGCCGAGCGTAGTGAAGATTTCGCGGGCGCGCTCGCCCGCTACGAAGCGGCGGACAAACTCAAACCCGGCCAAGCCGGCACGGTGTTCGCGTGCGGCCGCATGTTCGCGAAGCTCGGCCAGAAGGAAGAAGCCCGCGCCAAGTTCGAAGCCGCCTTGAAAATCAACCCGGAGTTCGAACCGGCGAAGAAGGCGCTGACGGAGTTGAATGCATCTCCAGCGAAGAGCTGAACCGTGACATGCGGTCTATGTAGGTGTAGGGCCGGCCCTTGTGGCGCTTGCCGCAAGCAAGCGCATACCGGCGCGGCGACAAGCGCCGGCCCTACACCCGGATTGGCACCCGAGAACTCGTGGCGCTGACCGGCG
>JANXWT010000376.1 GCA_025351035.1 Opitutia bacterium
TGACTTCGGTCAGTGTGGACTTTTCGAAGTTCGCCGCGCCGGAGACAGTGGCGACGAGGTTGGGGATGAGGTCGGCGCGCCGCTGGTAGACATTTTGCACCTGAGCCCACTGGGCGTCGACCGCTTGGGAGCGGTTGACGAGTCCATTGTAAGTGCTGACGCCGGCCAGCACGACGATGACGACGAAGAGCGCGAGGGCGCCGAAAATTCCGAGGATGACTTTGTTCATAACGCCGCAAAACCTACTGCCAGTTGCCCCGAACACAAGTGCGCCGCCGCTACACCAGTCGGGGATTTTTCCAACAGCGGTCAGGTCATTTCGTCGCGACGTGGATCGAGAAGTGTTTCTCAAAATCGCGCATCGTCGCGTCGAGCGGCAGGAAAAACTTGGCGATGCCGCGGAAGAGCGCCGGCTTGATGAAACCGTCCTCCGTCAGCGTGACGCGCGTCGTGTTGCCGTCGTCGGCCAATTCATAGGTCCACGTGCCGCCAAAGGGCAGGTCGTCGCCCACGATCTCGCGCACGAGACGCGTCGGAGCCTTTTCCTCTTTGGTGCGGAAACCGATCTCCTTGCCGTGAGCATCGGTGTTCCAGATGATCACCTCGCCGTTCGCGCGCGTTTCAAGGCGAATGGATTTTACCGCGGGCCACCACGTGGGTATCGCGGCGTAGTCGGTGAGCGCGGCCCAGACGACGGCGCGCGATTTCGGCAGGGTGAAGGAGATCGTCGCGCGGTGGCGTTCGGGTTGCGCGCGCCCGACGAGGTAGAAAAACAGGCCGGCGAGCACGACGAGACCGAGGATGCTGCCGAGGAAGAGGAGGGCGAGTTTCATGGGAGAGCGGGGGAAGTTTAGCGGGGGAAAATTGGTTCGTCAAAACGAAGGGTTGGGCGCGGCGCTCAGGTTTTTGGTTTCAGCTGGCAGACGGCGAAGGAGATGCCGGTCGGGTCGAGGAGCACGGCCATGGCGTCGCCGTCGGGCAACACGGATTTGGGGATGATGATCTGTGCGCCGAGGCCGGTGGCTTTCGCGATGCAGTCGTCGAGATCGGGCACTTCGACGAAGAGCTGCACGAAGCCTTTCACGCCGGGCGGCGCTGGCCACACGCCGCCGTCGATGCCGGCCGCGCTGCCGCTGAGGAGCTCGCGGTAGCCGAGCGCGTTCGCCGTGGAGAGTTTCCAAGCGAAAAGTTTTTGGTAGAACCCCGCGGCTTGGTCGGGTTCGGAGGAGAGAATTTGCCAGCGGACAACGGGGTTAGGCATGGGAGATGACGGTGATGGTCCAGCGGTCGGCGGATGACATGACGAGCTGGCGTTGATGGAGGAGGCGGGCGAGAGCGGCGTTGACGGCGTCGAGCGGGAGGCCCGTGCGCGTGGCGATCCAGCGCGAGTTGGGTCGGAACGAGGCGAGGCGCGCGAGCCGCAGGATGGCGTCGGCGTGGTGTTGCTCGCAGGCGTCGGCGATGTCGGCGTCGCTGAGGTGGAGGCGCCGGCCGAATTGGCGGACGAGACGCGGCGAGAGCACGCGGCGACCGCGGAGCAGTTGCGAGAGCGTGGCGTGGTCGGTGCCGAGATCGCGCGCGAAAGCGCGGAGCGAATAGCGCGCGTTGCGCCGGCGGCGCTGGTCGAATTCGGCGGTGAGAGTTTGGCGCAGGTCCACGGGAGGAGAACTACAGGAGGAGCCGGGGCGGTCAATTCGCCGCTCGCTCTGCACGGCGCAAAGCGGGGCAAACCTCCCTGGGCGGATCAGGGTTGTGGAAGTTTCGGGACGATCTGCGTCGTGACATACCAAAAATCGGGACGCTGGCGCAGTGCCTCGGCGGCGAGCGCGCGAGCCTCGTCGGGGCGCGGAGGATTCGCGGTGAGGCACAGGTTGGCCAGCCACCCTTCCGCGAGGGTGCGGCCCCAGTCGGTCAAAGTGGAGTCGGCGATTTTGTCGGCGACGGCGAACGCGAGCGCGGCGCGGAGTCCGGCTTGGTCGTTGCGGAAATTGGCGTCGGTGGCGGTTTGCTTGGCCAAGAGAAAAATTTCGTGCGGCGACGGTGCGGCAAAGCCGGTCGCGACGACGACGATGGTGAATGCGAGAACGGCGGAGAGCAGAGCGGGAGTTTTCATGGAGCGAGGATCTTGGCAGTGCCTCTGCCCGACAACGCAGCGGACTTTGAGAGGTTCGCAGGCGTGATGTGCGGGCGGTTTCGGCGTTGGCGAAAACCCAGCGCGCTCCGCTGCGGCGGTCAATCCGCCGTCACTCCCGAAACCCACAAAGCGGGGCAAACCTCCCTCGCGGAGCTGCAGCGGCCTCGCCGGAGCTCGGCCCTCCGGCGCGCCGGGCTCGCTCAGCTGCCTTCTTTGAGTTTCTTCAGCGTGGCTTCGAACTGGGGGATGGCGTTCTTGCGGCTCGGCGGGACGCTCTTGAGTGCGAGCTCCCACTCGGCGATGGCGTGGGGTTTGTCGCCGACGGCCGTGTAGACGCGGGCAAGGGCGAAGTGCGTCCAGAAGAGTTCGTCAGTGTGATGCTGTTGGTTGAGTTTGGCGACTTCCAGCGCCTTGTCCATTTTGCCCGCACGGAGAAGTCCGTTGAAATAACCAAACAGCGTGAACATGTCGGTGTCCTGCAGCTTCAGGGCCTCGGCCATGACAGTGTCGGCCTCGGGCTGGCGGCCGAGCGCTTCGAGCACGGACGCTTTGGTCTGGAGCGTGGAAAAATCCCGGTGCCCCGGCGTCGCGCCGCGGAATGTCCACGTGATGGCCTTGTCCGCCCACTCCAGCGCCTCCTCGAGATTGATCTTGTTGTTGACGCAGAAGGCCGCGGCTTGCTGCCAGTTTTGGTAATTGAAGCCGGCCCAACCTTGCAGGTCCTGGCGCATTTGCGCGACGTAGAGTTCATTGGCATTGGGCACGTCGATCTTGAACGGAACGCGCTTCTCCTCCCATTGCAGGTAGGCCACGGCGGAATCGCCGGTGCGGTCATCGAAGCCGTAGGTGAGATCCTCGGTGCGCGCCGCCGGCAGCGGCGTGGCGGGGACGCGGAGCACTTCGTCCTTCGGGTCGTATTGGTAGCTGCCCCAGCCGAGGTGGCGGGAAAAAATCCACGTCCACGGCCTGTCTTTCTCCACGTCGAGGAAAAGCGCGTAGGTGCCGGCCTTGAGATCGTGTCCCTCGATCTTCACGTCGTGCGAGAAAGTAACTCTCGTGCTCTCGTCGGCGCCCGCGCGCCACGGCGCGGCCTTGGTCGGTCCGAAACCCTCGTCAACGAATCCGTAGTGGACGACCTCGCCCCAGATATGGCCGGTGCGGTCTTCGCCGCGCGGCCCGCGCAAGCTCGGGCTGTGATAACCGATGGTGACTTTGACGAGGCCGATCCACTGCGAGACCTCGGCGCGCTGGTTGTGGCCGGGAGGTCCACTCGGCGGTTGGGAGACTTCCGAATTTTCCTGCGCGGAGACTGTCAACACCCCGGCGAAAAAAAGTGCCAGCGCCGGGAGAAGGGAGGAGGTTTTCATGATGCGCCAACGAAGGCCCGCCGAGCCGTGCGCACAAAGCAATTGAGCCAAACAGCCAACAGCGCGCGATGAATCACAATCTTGGCAGGCAGGCTGTCTCAAGGCGATGACGGTGCGGGGTTGCAAGTGCCGTGATTCCTGCTCGCATGGCGGCAGCGTCCGGAAAATTGTCTCGCCCAACCCCTCGACCCCATGAGCACGCTCCTCCTCAACCGTCGCCAGTGGCTGAAAGCCGCCGGCGCGACCCTTGCCGCCACCGCCCTCGCTCCGCGCCTCCCGCTGCAGGCGCAGACGCCCGCGCCGCTTCCGCCCAAGTCGCCGGGCGCGCCGGGCCTCATCCAGCTTTCGTGGAACGAGAATCCGTTCGGCCCCGCCGAGTCGGCGCAGCGCGCGATGGCCGCCGCCGTGCCGCGCTCGTGCCGTTATCCCGACGCCGAGGAGCAGGCGCTGCTCGAGCTGATCGCGGCCAAGGAAGGCTGCTCGCCCAACCAGATCGTGATGGGCAGCGGCTCCGGTGAGATTCTCGACGTGGCGGGATTCCATTTCGGCTACGACAAGGGCGAGATCATCTCCGCCGACCCGAGTTACATGCAGCTCGTCAACGCCGCGGAGAAAGCCGGCGGCCGGGCCGTGCGCGTGCCGCTCAACGCGCGCTACGAGCACGATCTGCCCGCGATGGCCGCGGCGGTCGGCCCGAAAACCTCGCTCGTCTACATGGTGAATCCGAACAATCCCACGGGCACGGTGTGCGCCGCGGCGGCGCTGAAGGAATTCGTGAAGACGGTGTCGGCGCGCGTGCCGGTGTTCGTCGACGAGGCCTACCTCGAGTGCACCGACAATTTCGCCGAGCGCACCTGCGCCCCGCTGAGCGTCGCCGGACACAACGTCGTCGTCGCGCGCACGTTCTCGAAAATCTACGGCATGGCCGGCTGCCGGCTCGGCTATGCGGTGTTGCCGGAGAAGCTCGCGACCTCGCTGCGCGCGCGCATGACGGGCAGCCTGAGCCTCGTGACGATCGAGGCGGCGCTGGCGTCGTTGCGCGACGCGGCCTACGTGACGGCCACGCGCGCGAAAATCAAAGCCGGGCGCGAGGCGCTCGTCGCCGAGGTCAAAGCACTCGGCAAGGAATACGCCGTGCCGCAGGGGAATTTCGTGTTCTTCAAGACGGGAATGCCGGTCAAGGATTTCATCGCGCAGATGCGCGCGGAGGGCGTGGTGGTCGGCCGGGCGTTCCCGCCGCTGCTCGACTGGGCGCGCATCACCATCGGCCTGCCGCACGAGATGGAAGTCTGCCATCGCGCGATGCGAAAAGTGCTGGGGTGAGGTCGCGGCCGGAGAAGTAACACAAAGCAACGAAGGAGCGAAGTGGCTGATCCGATGGTTGGATTGTTCCTTCGCTTCTTGGTGTGAAAAATCCGGTCAACCGGACACTTTAGCGCGGCCAAGTCTGAGCGAAGGCGGCCTGCACGACGCCGGGGCGCGGGAAGCCGTCGAAGAAATCCTGATCCGCCTTGTTGTCGCCGGCGAATTTCTGGCGCCATGCATCGAAGTGGACGGACTTCTCGACCTCGGCGCGCACCTTCTCGTAGTCGGCCGGATTGTTGCCCAGGCGGTGGACGATGGCACTGACCTGCGTGGTGACGTCCTTCAGGAAATCGCGGAGCAGAGCGATGTGTGCGCGGCCGGGTTCGCCGCGAAGGATGTCGCCATGGCCGGGGATGAAAATGGCGGCGTCGAGGTGGAGCAATTTTTCCAACGTGACGACTTGATCGAAGGGGAAGCCGCTGCCGATGTAGGGCACGGGGGAATCGACGAGGTCGCCGGTGGCGACGAGGCGCGCATCGGGGACGAAGACGACGGTATCGCCGGCGGCGTTGCCGCGGCCCAGGTGCAGCACCCGCACCTCGCGGTGGCCAAGGTCGAGCGTGAGGCTCTGGTCGAAAGTGACATTCGGGGTGCGGCCGGGCTGCGAGGCAAATTCGGCGGCGACGCCCCCACGGCCCTGGTAGGCCTCCTCAAGGCCCGGGCGTTGCTCGGCGGTGAGAGGCTGGCCGTTCTTCCGAATACCGGTGTCGAGAGTCTTCTTTATTCGCTCGGTCAACTCGTCGTAGCGCGCAAACCAGCCCGGGTTATAGCCGCGGATCTGGTTGCGCGTCTCGGTGTGCGCGATGATGTCCAGGCCGGGGAAAGCCGCGGCGTATTCGCCGTTGCCGATCTGGTGGTCGTAGTGCCAGTGCGTGTTGACGAGGTAGCGCACGGGCTTGTCGGTCCATTGCTTGATCTGGGCGATGTCCGCGCGCGCCGCTGAAGGCAGGTAGCACGAATCGACGACGAGCACGTCGTCGTCGCCGATCACAACCATGGTGTTGCCCTGTGGAAACCCATCGGGTGCGTCGGGGTGGCGGATGACGTAGATGCCCTCGGCAATTTTGGTGACAGCGTGCGCGGTGGTCTTGGAGGAGTCGGCGAATAGCGACGCGGTGGCGACGAGCGCAGCGAGCGCGGCGACTCCGAGGAGACAGGAAAAGTTTCGGGAAAACGTGGTCATGGGATCGGCGGGATTGCTGGAGCCCGGCCGAAACGGCGCGGGCAGACGTGATTTCTGCGAGCCAACCGCGTCTCTGGCGACCCGGCAGAGACAAGCTGTTGTTCTTGCAGGGCCAACCTAGAGAACTATGCGACGACTCGCGCGCCACGCACCGGGCATGCGCGGCCGGCAACAATTATTCCTTGGGGACAGGTGGAATCAGATTCGGACGGCCGGTGGCGCGCGCCGCGCATTCGGGGCAGATACCGTGGGAAGTCCGCGTGTTGAACTTCGAGCCGAAATATTCCTCCATCGTCAGCCACTCGCCTTCGTGCCCGACCTTCTGGCACCAGCTGCACACGCGCAGAAATTCCTCGAGATAGTGCAGGCGCTTGAGCAGCTTCT
>JANXWT010000390.1 GCA_025351035.1 Opitutia bacterium
ACCGGCTCGATGCCCTTTAAGGCTTCGAGCCCGACTTGGGCTTTGAACTGGGCACTATGCAAACGACGTTTCTTCGACATGGGACTGGGTTGGTTTTAGATTTAACCATCCCCCCTGTCCAGTTTTCGGGGTCCACCTCACTATTTCTTTGTCCAGTTCAGGCATGCCACTAATAGGCCATTTATCGGCACAAAACGCATAGGCTTAAATAAGCCCCAATTCAGGTAGCGTCCTAGTGCATTATAGCCGGGAAGGGGGCCATAGCGCTACTTCTCCACCGCGAAACCCGCAGTCGGGTCGTAGGTGAGGACGGTGGCGCGGCGCGGTTGGAAATCGAGTTGCTGCTGCCAGGTGAGCTTGGGCTCGGCGGCGTCGGGCGACGTGAAGATGGCCACGCGCACGTCGTGCGGGCCGGGTTGGAGGACGCGGCGAATCTCGCCGATGCAGGCGCCATCGTTCGAGAGACCGAGGGGTTGCACGGTGTGCTCGGACAAGACGGCGTCGATGGTCAACTGGAGACGGATCGCTGAGCGGGTGCGGCGACCGGCGGTGGCGCTGCGCATGTGGATGGGCTTGGCGGCTTCGGCCTTGGCGTCGACCGCAGACGACGCGACCCAGTCGCCCCAAAGCGTGAACGAGAGCACGAACTCGGGCGTCGCCGGCGCGGGATTGCGGAACGGCGCGTGGCTGCCGGCGAGTGTCAGCGCGGACAAGACCACGACGAGCGCGAGACTCACGGTGATCGTGCGCCACAGCGGGCGTGCCGGAGCGGGCGGAACTGGTCGTGATGCGACAAAAGCCGCGGCCGCTGCGCGCGTGCGGTCGGGGCGGGCGGAGTCGTGCGCAAGATAAAGCACCTTGGCCGGATCGGCGCGGTGGGGATTGAACGCCGGTTTGCGCGTGCCGGCCATGCGCGCGAGGAACCAGCGCGCGGCGTCGCGTCCGGGCAATTCGCCGTCGCTGCAATCGAGCACGAGCACACCGGCGGCGCCTTTGGCGAGGATGCGTTCGAGGAGTTTCGGTTGCACCCAACCGACGCTCGGCACGGACACGACATGATAGTCTGGCGGCAGATTGCTCCCGACATTCGCGCCATTTTCGGAAACGAGCGCGATAAGCGGCACGCGCCCGGCCGCCGCGGCGGCGAGCACGGTGGTTTCGAGGCGCTCGCGTTCGACGAGCGTGTCGATCCACGGCAGCTCGATGGCGTCGGTGTCGCACGAGCCCGAGCACACGCCGCAACCGACGCAACGCGCGGGATCGACTTGCGATTGCAACTCGGATTTCCGGCCGTCGGTCCGCGCGACCATCGTGATGGCGTCGAACGGACAATCCTGCGAACACTGCGTGCAACCGTGGCAGCGATCCAGCGTGACGGTGGCTTGAAACGACGCGCGCGGGCGCGGACGGCGCAGCCACCACGGCAGACCGCCGACGGCGAGACCGATGGCGAAGACCGTCGCCCAGAGTCCACCGCCGCTGAACCGGCCGGCGAACGAGAGCGGCCACAGATACCACCAGTCGAGCGTGAAACGGTCGGGCGTGACGGCCATCTGCGCGGGCGCGGCGTTGGTCGCGGGCACGAGTAGCGAGACGACCGCGACAGCGGCGAACGTCCAGACGAACAGCGCGCGCGACGGGAAGATTTTCGAGCGGCTCAGCCGCATGAGATGCACGGCGAGGCCGGCGGCGATGGAGAGCGGGAGCAACAGGTGCAGGAAGAACACGACGAAGAACAGCAGCGAAGGCACCGTGCGGTCGCTCACGAACAGGCGCGCCATCGTGCCCGCGAAGATGTGCAGTGCGTCGGCGGCCTTGATGCTGTTGAGCGCCACGAGTTGGCCGCGTTCGTCCCACGCGAGCCAATAGCCGATCCAACCGATGAACCAGAGTAGACCGAGCAGCGCGAGGCCGGAGACCCAGGCGAGCCAGCGCGCCTCGGTGATTTTGCGCGCGAAGAAAACCCGCGCGGTGTGCAGGAGCACGAAGAGCATGCACGCATCGGAGCTGTAGCGGTGCAGCGTGCGCACCCAGCCGCCGAGCGACCAGCGGCCCAGCTCCGCGAGCGAAGAGTAGGCCTTGAACACGCTCGGCGAATACCAGAGCAGCATCGCGACGCCCGAGGCGGTGGCGATGACGAGGAGCACGTTGGCGATGGCGCCGGTTTGCAGCAGGGGGTTCGCCTCGGCCGGAATGTGGTGAAGCAACCACGCGTCGGCGCGCGCGGCCATGCGGTCGAACGGCGCGAGAATTTTTTCGCCGCGCACGGCGGGCGGCGGTGCGACTGGAACGGGAGAGGCCATGGTCAGAGGGCCGCGGGCTGCGCCGCATCGCCGGGTGGCGCCTCGGCGGCGAGTTGTTCGAGCGCGGCGTGCAGCCACGACTCTTGGCGCGGGTTCAGTCCGAAGCGGTAGGCGATTTCGCCGCGGCGGTCGACGAGCACGAAGAGATTCGCGTGTTCGATCTGGCGCGTGACCTGGTTGCGGATGCGCGCGAACTGCAGGCGTTCGAGGACGGTGTTCACCAGCGGGACGTCGCCGTTGACGTAGCGGAATTGCGGGTAATCGAAACCGTAGCCCTCGGCGATGGAGCCCATGAGTTCCGCGGTGTCGTATTCGGGGTTGAGCGAGATCGCGAGCACGGCGACATCGCGGCGCGCGTCGGGCGAGAGACCGGCGAGCGTGCGCTTGACCTGCTGGAGAATCTGCGGGCACGACGTCGTGCACAGCGCGTAGATGCCGGTGATGAGCACGGGCCGGCCGCGGTAATCGGCGAGCGACACGGGCGCGCCGCGCTGGTCGACGAGCGTGAAGGCGGGCGTCGTCAGGTGCGTGCGGATGCGTTCGCCGGGGAAGGGGAGAAGTTTTTCCGGTTCGGGTTGGCCGTAAAGCACGAGACCTGCGCTGACGATGACGGTGAGCAGCACGCCGCCGGTCCATTGCGGCCAGGTGGCGCGCCACGTCGCGGCGTGGCGGAAATCTTTCAGCGCCTGCCGCCAGATGACACCGACGATGAGCGCGACCGAGAGCGGTTCGGCGAGCATGACGCCGACCGAGGCCCATTCGAGATAGCCGCTGTGCGGGTCGTAGTTGAAACACCAGATGCGGAAGTCCTGCACGAAGCGTCCCCAGCCAGTCGCGCCCGGCGGCGTGGCGAGAATCAGGCCGATGAAAACCTCGTAGACCAGCAGCGCGGCGAACACGAAAGCCGGGAAACCCGGCCCGTCGAAAAATCCGACGGACCGGGGCTTGGTGTGCGATGCGGTGTGGTCAGCGGAAGACATTTTCTCAGCGGACGGGCCAGACGTCGGCGAGGGCTTTCCAGTTGGCGAAGTAGTAGACCGCGAAGCACGCGAGGAAGATGAGCACCATCGCGAACGTGCCCTTGGTGGCGGAGAGATCGTGTTCCTCGAGACGAGTGACGGCGACGCCGGCGGGAGCTTTCGCGACGCCCCAGTCGGTCATCGCGCGGCCCTTGGTGGATTTGCCAAAGAACAGCGTGCCGACGCAGAGCAGCACGAAGAGCAGCAGGCCCACGAAGGCGATGATGCCCCCGACACCGACGAAACCGAGCATGAGGTGGGCGGCCGGGCCGTAGACACCTGCGACGTCGATGTCCCAACTACGGCGCGGGACGCCCATCGAGCCGGCGAACGACATGCCGACCGCGAGCATCACGATGCCGATGCCGAAGAGATACGGCTGGAGCCGCGCGGCTTTGCGCCAGATGAAATCCTTTTCGAAAATCAGCGGGATGACGTAGAACGCGAGCGCCATGAAGGAGAGCGTCGTGCCGCCGACGACGGTGACGTGGAAGTGGCCGGGGATGCGGAGCGTGTTGTGCGCGATGATATTGATCTGCTGCGTGCCGAGCGTGACGCCCGTGATGCCGCCGCCGAACCCGAAGATCACCAGCGAGAGGAAAAAGCCGGAGAAGCCCGGGTTGCCCCACGGCGCGGAGGTGAGCCAGCCAAAGAGACCGCGGACGTAGCCTTTCTCGCGCATCGCGACCTCGACCGAGGCCGGGACGGTGAAGCCGTGGATCATCGACGCGAGCACGGCGAGATACATCGCGTAGGAGGTGTTCCAGATTTTCCACGTCGCGCCGATGCCCGGGTCGACGAGCAGATGGTGCGCGGAGGCGAGGTTGATGAAGAGCACGTAGAGGACGAACGCCGTGCGGCACACGGCCTCGTTGAGCGGGCGCGCGCCGGTCGTGACCGAGGCGAGGAAATACCAGACGGAGACCATCGCGCAGACGTTGACCTGCTGCGACTGGTGGCCGAGGCCCCACCAGATGAGGCGATACCACATCGGGTCGGGCTGGGGCGTCCAGCCCATCGAGTAGGTGAAGGTCGGGATCATCACGATCGCGCCGTGCAGGAGCGTGACGACGGCGATGATGGCGGCGGCGGTCGCGCCGAACGTCACGAGCGGCACGGAGCCCTCGTAGGTTTTGTCGCGCTTGGCGATGTAGAGCGTCGCGAAGAAATTGAACACGCCGATGAGCGTGCCGACCGCGACGAGGATGATGCCGAGATAAAACAGCGGATGCGCGAGCAGCGGCAGGTAGGAAGTCATCATGACGTCCGCCTGACCCTGGAGGATGATGTAGTCCACCATCAGCGCGCCGGTGAGCATCATGCCGAAGGAGACCCACGCGACTTTCTTGGAGAAGAGTTTCGAGTTCAGCGGCGTCGTGCAGCAGAAGTAGAGAATCGCGACCTCCATGAAGAGGATCCAGAAGATGAGCATGTTCAGGCCGTGCAGCGTGACGATGCGGTAGAACCACTCGGCGTTGAGCAGATGGACGGTTTGCCAGCGCGTGAGCGCGAGCAGCAGGGCGGCGACGCCGCCGATGAGGAGGAACACGACGGCGGAGACGGCGTTCAGCTTGATGAACTGCTGCGCGGTGCGGCACACCGACAGGCCGGTGGTGGCGCAGACGCGGCCGGGGTTGAGGATCTTCTTCGTGCCGTCGACGAGAGTTTGGACAATGGCGCTCATGGATGGATAGTGTGTGGGGTTATTCGACGATGATGTGGCCGATCATGTTGGAGTGGCCGATGCCGCAAAATTCGTTGCAGACGATCGTGAAGGAGCCGGCCGAGGTTGGTGTGAGCGTCAGCACGTGGTCGTAGCCGGGCATGACTTGGAAATTCATGTTGAGCGGCTGGAGCGAGAAACCGTGCTGCAGGTCGAGCGAGGAGAGGTGCACGCGGTAGGTCTCGCCTTTGCGCAGCTTGAGGATCGGGTTCCACGACCACATGCGCGCGAGGACAAAGGCGTCGCCGCCGGGTGCGGGCTCGACGATGGGCACGCCGTTGGACTCGCCGACTTTGTTTGCGGCGATGAAGCGGTCGACCCGCGCGGCGAACTCGGTGGGGACGACGGCGTAGGCTTCGCCGCGGCTGTTCTGTTTCCCGCGGAAATGCCAGTAGGGCATCATCACGGTGAGGACGAGGCACCAGCTCAGGGCGAGGCCGATCCAGATTTTTTCGTGGCCGGCGGGGGCGCGGAACCAGCCGCGTTCAGGGACAAGGATGCTGCTCATGGTGGTGGAGGCTCAGGGCAACAAGGCGGGTTTCAGGAGGGAGAGTTCGATCCATCCCCAGACGGTGTAGGACAAAAAAGGCACGATGACACCGAGGGCCAGAAGCAGCCACGTGTTGTCCATCAGCCTTTGCAGGGCGGGTTTCTTTTCAGTTTCGTCATTCATGTCAGTGCGGGTGTTGAAGAATTGGCCGGAGAGGGCGCGGGGCGGTGCCACGCGAGAATCATGCGCGTCATCAGACCGAGAAAGAGCAGGCCGCCGACCACGGCGATCAGACCACCGACGCTCATGACGCCGAGGCCGGTGAGCTCGCCGACGGAGCGCACATGCTGCTC
>JANXWT010000414.1 GCA_025351035.1 Opitutia bacterium
GATCGTGGTCATCGTGACAAAACTCGTGTCGACGAGTCCCTTGCCGATCGTGCTGGCCACGGCGGTGCCGGTGAGCGCGCCGGTGAGGTTGAAGAACGCGGCCATCGCGATCGCCTGGCGCGGGGTGAGGACCTTGGTCGAGACGACGGTGGCGATGGCGTTCGCGGCGTCGTGAAAGCCGTTGATGTATTCGAAGACCAGCGCCGTCAGGAGGACGATCAGGAAAATGGTCATGGCGTTTCGTCTTCGCGCTCGGCGGGCGGGCGGGGCGAGGGGCTCAGGAATATTTCAGGACAATCTGGAAGACCACCTGGCCGGCGTCACGGCAACGGTCGACGGCGGTTTCGCAGAGATCGTAGAGCTCCATCAAGATGACAACTTCCTTGGCGTCGTAAGGTCCGTTGTAGAGGTCTTTCACGTGCGCGAGCATCAGCTTGTCGGCTTCGCCTTCGGCGAATTGCAGGCGGTCGTTGGAGTTTTTGATTTTTTCAAGCTGCGTGCCTTTGCGCAATTGGCCGACCATCGCCACAACGGCGTCGACCGCCTGCTCGAGCAAGGCGACCTGCTGCTGGAGGTTCTCGAGCGGGAGGCGGACCGGACAGATATTCAGGCGTTCGACGATTTTTTCGACGGTCTTGGGGATGCGGTAAAGGGCAATGGAGAGCGCCTCGATGTCTTCGCGCTCGAAGGGGGTGACGAAGGTCTTGCAGAGTTCCTCGGTGATCTGCTGCGTGATGCGCTTGTCCTTGCGACGGGTCTGAATGACATCGTGGATGTTGGCGGCGTGGGCCCCGCCTTCGGTTTTGAGAATCTTGGCGAGAGCCGCGGAGCTCGCGCGCGCCTCGTCTGCGCTGGCCTCCAGCAGATCGAAAAACTTGGCCTCCTTGCCCAGCAATTTCTTGATGGAAAGCATGCCCGAGAGCTACCGGCACAACGTTGGGAGGCGAGGGAAAATTTTGCCCGATCGTCACTTTTCCGCGCCGAGGAGAGGGACTGGCCGGGACGGGAGCAGCCGGGAAGTATCCCGTTGCCATTTAACGGCGGTCAGAGCTCAGTTGGTTAGAGCATACTGCTGGGGACAGCAGACTGAATCTTGGGGATTCCTCGAGTTTTCCCACTGCAAGTAGGAGTTGACAGCCAGTGGCGCGGTTAAGAGCTTCGCACTCTTTACGGCGGTCATAGCTCAGTTGGTTAGAGCACAAGATTGTGAATCTTGGGGTCGCGGGTTCGAGTCCCGTTGGCCGCCCCATTTTTAGCCCGGAACAGGTATTTCGTCTACATCTTGGTGCGCCTTGAGAGCAAGCGCTCCTATGTCGGGCAAACCGACGACTTGCTGCGCCGTTTCCGGCGGCACCGCGAGGGGTCCACCCGGCCGACCCCGGGAAAAACTCTTCCGGCCGGTCATGGTCCATTGGGAGGCCTTCCCGACGCGGGCCGACGCCATGCGGCGCGAACGCTACTACAAAGCCGGCTCCGGCTGCCGGCGCAAACATGAGCTGATGGCCGCAGCGCTTAAAATTCTCACAGTCTCCGAATAACTCGGACGGATAGAGCATTCTGGTGGGACAGCAGAATGAATCTTGGGGTCGCAGGTTCCTCTGCTGGCCAACAGAGCGTTGGCGCCCAATTTTCTCAGCATGGTGAACGGGCGGCCATCACCCGGACCCCAAGCTGGCATATGCGGGATGAATGGGTTAGGTTTGGGTCAGGATTTGCCTCCTCCCATGAAACGCCTCCGCTTGCTGACCTACAACATCGCGCATGGCCGCGGGCTGGCGCTGCACCAGAGCTTGCGGTCCGAGAAGAAAATCCGGGCGCAATTGCTCAAGATCGCCCGGCTGCTGGTCCGGTTGGAAGTGGACATCGTCGCCTTGCAGGAGGTGGACGAGGACTCGCGCTGGAGCGGCAGCTTCGATCATCTCGCGTATCTGGCCGAGCACGCTGGGCTGGCACACGTCGCCTTTGGCATCACGAACCGGCGGGTCGGTCGTTACCATCTCAATTACGGCAACGCCATCCTGGCGCGATTTCCGATCAGCTATGTCGAGAATCACATCTTCGGTCCGCGCAAGGTGGGTGAAAAGGGCTTCATGTATTGCGAGGTGGAGTTGCCGCAGGGACGCCTGCCGTTGCTCAACCTCCACTTGAATCACAGCTCGCGGGCCGCGCGGCTCAAGCAGGCGGCGTGCCTCATGGAGTTTCTCGACGCGCACGGGCAACAGCGGGCGGCGAAATGTTGCACCCCACCGGTCATTTGCGGCGACCTGAACAACCCGGCACACAAGCCCGACGCCACGGCCACGCTTCTCGGCTATCTGGAGCAGTCGGCCGATTACACGCTGCTGCCGAAGGGCTCCAAAACCCGCACTTTCCCCTCGGTCTGGCCGCAACGCGCGCTCGACTATATCTTTCTCCCGGCCGCGTGCACCCGCCCCGAGGCCCACGTCGTGCGCAGCTTGCTCTCCGACCACCGCCCGGTGCTGGCCGAATTTTCCCTTTGAGCATTCCGGGGAAACCGCGCCCACCACCCGGGCGGCCACGATGGTTGCGGTGCTTGCGGACGGTCGGCCTTTGCCCTTGCATCCCAGCATGACCCGTCCGCTTCGCCTCCTGCTGATTGACGACGACCGTCTGCAGCACCGGTTCGTGCAGGAGATCGTGAAGAATTTCCGGGGCGCACCGCTGGAACTGGAATCGGCGGAGACCTACGCCGCTGGTCTCAAAAAATTGCTCAGCGGAAAGTTCGCAGTCTGCCTGCTCGATTACCGGCTCGGCGAGCGCGACGGTTTGATGCTCCTCCGCGAGGCGCAGGAAGCCCGCTGCGAGACGCCGGTCATTTTTCTCACCGCGGAGACCGGGGGAGACGTGGACCTCGCCGCGCTGGAGACCGGTGCGTCTGATTATCTGGTCAAGGGCGAGATCACGCCGCGCCTCCTCGAGCGCGCCATCCGCTACGCGCTCCGGCTCGGCCAGACGCTCAACCAACTGCGCCAGCTCGCCACGCACGACGAACTCACGGGCATTATCAACCGCCGGGAATTTCAGCGCGTCCTCGACGAGGAGTGGCGGCGTTCCAAACGGTTCAAGCATCCGTTCGCGCTCGTGATTGCGGACCTCGACCACTTCAAGCTCATCAACGACACCTACGGTCATCAGGTCGGCGACGAAGTCCTGCGCCACGTGGCGAGCCTCCTTGCCGGGCAGGTGCGCACGGTGGACCGCGTCGCGCGACATGGCGGCGAAGAATTCGCACTGCTCATGGTCGAGACCGACCGGAAACAGGCGGTCGAGGCGCTGAAGCGGCTCTACGCGCTGCTGGCCGAGACTCCCTGCATCATTCCCGAGAATAATCTGACGATTCACGTGACTGTCAGCGCTGGCGTGGCGTTGATGCCTTCGGACGCCACTAATCCGGCCGAGCTGCTCGCGAAGGCCGACAAGGCGCTCTATGCGGCGAAGAAGGCCGGCCGCAATCGCATCGTCACCGCCGACGGCAAAGTGGTGAAGCCGGTGGTGGCTTGATTTGTGGGCGGTATTTTGGGCGGGGTCGGCGACCCCGCCCTACAGATTGCGCTACCTTGTCGTCGAAGAAACTGGCGGCGCGACAATGCGCAAGCTGCGGGGCCGCACGGAAAATTCCACGGCGGCGGGAGCGTCGTGCACTTCGCCGTCGGTGTGCAACAGTCCGGCGGCTTCGCGGTGCACCGTGAATTTCTCACCGGCGAACATCGTGACGTTTTTGGATTGCTGGAGCGTCCCTCGAAACAGCCGCCAGACCAGCGCGGGGGCGGCGGGCAGACTGATCGGCGGCACCACCGTCAGGTTGAGCAAGCCGTCGTCGAGAGACGCGCCGGGCGCGATGAAGGCGTCGTTGCCGTATTGGGCACAGTTGGCCATGACGAGCGTGAATGCCTTCACGTCGGTGCGTCCATTCGAAGAGTCGATTCCGTAGTTCGCCGGCGCATAGCGCCAATAGGCACCGGCACTCGTCCGGAGGTAGTTAATGAATCCACGGCGGCTCAACCGGTTGAACTTCGCGGCGATTTCCGCCTCAAAGCCCATGCCGGCGGCGCAAAAAAATGGATGGCCGGCGGCAACGCCCGTGTCGATGAGGCGAACCTGCCCGGCGGGCAGGTGGTCGAGTGCGGCGGAAAATTTCAGCGGGATGCCGAGGTGCCGGGCGAGGCCGTTGCCCGAACCGCAGGGCACAAGTCCGAGCGCGGCGGGCGTGCCGATGAGCGCGCGGGCGACTTCGTTCATGGTGCCGTCGCCACCCACGGCCACCACGAGGTCGCAGCCGCCGGCGAGCGCGCTAGCGGCCAGGCCGGTCGCGTGGCCGGCCCGTTCGGTCAGCGCGAGCGAGGCGTCGAGCTGCCGCGCTGCGATGAAGCAGCGGATTTCATCGGCGGCGCCGGGACGGTGGCGCAAGTGGCCGGAGCGGGGATTGAGGATGAAGCGGATTTTCAAGCTGACGCGGGTGATTGCGGCGACAATGGTGGGATTTTCCCATGGCGCGAGTCATTCATGTTCTCACGGGTTGCACGGCAGTCGGCAAGACCGAGCTGGCGTTGCGTTGGGCGGAGGCAAACGGTGCCGAGATTGTCTCGTGCGACTCGCTGCTGTTCTACCGCGGCCTAGACCTCGGCACGGCGAAGCCCACAGCGGCCGAACGCGCCCGCGTGCCGCATCATCTGATCGACGTGCGCGGCGTGATCGAGCCGATGGATGTCACGCATTACGTGACAATGGCGCGTGCGGCGGTGGCGGAGATCCACGCGCGGAGCAAGGCGGTGCTCGTGACGGGTGGCAGCGGATTTTATCTGAAAAGCTTTTTTGCGCCGGTCGCCGACGGCGTGGAGGTCGGCGAGGCGATTCGCGCCAGCGTGCGCGGACGGCTGGAAAAAGAAGGACTCGCGGCGCTCGTGACGGAGCTGCACCGGCTGAACCCTGCCGGACTGGGTGCGCTCGACGTGATGAACCCCCGCCGCGTGACGCGCGCGTTGGAACGCTGCCTCGCCACGAAACGGCCACTTGCAGAACTGCTGGCGGAGTTCGCGGCGCAACCGGCGCCCTTCGCGGACTACGAAGTGCGGCTTTGCGAACTCGTGCGAGCCAAGGAGGATCTCGACCGGCGCATCGGCGTGCGAGTGGACGAGATGCTGCGGGCCGGGCTGGTCGCGGAAGTGCGCGGTTTGCTCACGCAGGGACTGAAGGATAATCCCAGTGCGGCCAAAGCCATCGGCTATCGCGAAACTATCGATTTTATTGAGGGCCGACTGCCCGAAGGTGAGCTGCCCACGGCCATCGTGAAGAGCACGCAGCAGCTCGTGAAAAAGCAACGGACGTGGTTCAAGACGCAGTTGCCGGCGCACGCGACGGTGGAGGCGGATTCAACCGACGGGCGGAATCTCTTTTTGGCGCCAGTTTAGCCAGAGCGTGATGAGCGCGGAGAAACCCGCTCCGACGAGTGTGAACACGGGCACGGTCAGGGTGAGGCCGACGGGGCCGTAGGCGTAACGCAGCCTGACAATCTGGCTCTGGATGTCCGTTTCGGCGGTGCCAGTCGCGCGCAGTTCCGCGACGCGGTGCTCCAATTGGAGATCGACCCAACTCGGGTTGAGGAAGAATTTGTAGGCGTTGAGGAAAATGTAGAACACGAGGGCGGCGGCGAGGCTGGCCGCGAGGCCATAGAGCATGCCCTCCCAGACGGGCAGCCAGTAGCGCCGGAGTGCCGTGAGCTGGTGCTTGAGCAGCAGATAGAGCATCACGGCCGGGATGAGATCACCGACGATGCCGGTGTAGCGGGCGGCGGCGAGGTGCGTCGTGTGCAGGCCGAACAGGTGCTCGACGAGCATCCACGCGCTCATGAGCAGACCCGCGACGAGGCCGTATTTCAAGTCGACTCTCATGCTTGTGCGACAGTGCGACGGAGCCGCGAGTAGATGATGATGTGCGTGGCGATGATCAGCGGCACCAGGAAGGTGGGCAGCAGGCTCAGCGGGAGATAGGTGAGCGCGCGCATCTGCGACGCGTCTGTGAAACCGAGGCGCGCGGCAGTGACAACGACCATCATCATGTCGACGAAGCCGATGACGTTCCAGATCGTGATCGCGCGACGGCGGGTGGCTTCCGCCATTGGCACGACGCAGACGAGCAGCGCGAGTGTGGCGACGGTGATGTCGCCCCAGCCGCCGGGCACGGCGAACGCATAGGGCAGTTCACCGCGTTGGTAGAGGAGCAGGAAATAGATGCCGACGAATCGCGTGACGTGGAGCAGGACAAGTGCGCGGAGATCGAGACTGCTGAGCCACGCGCGGAGGGCGGTGGTCTTGAAATAGACGAGCAGCACGAGCGCGGTCAGCGCGAAAAGCAGGCCCTGCACGGCGGGCATGGGGAGGCGTTGGAGCCAGAGATAATTGCCGGCTGCGAGAGCGGCGATGAGCCAAAGCCAGATGGCGATGCGAATGGGGAGTGGAGTGGGCATGGGGATGGCGGAAAGTTGAGAGCTGAGAGTAGCACCGTTGCTGGCTGCTGCCAGCCCGGTGTTTGTCCGGGCGTCGCCCGACAAAAGAGCGAAGAGTCTAGAGCTGAGAGGTCGGAAGTTTCACCACGAAGACACCGTGGTGCAGAGAAGAAGGAGGAGCGGTGGCTCAGGGTTTCGGCGGCGGAGGTTCGCTGAGTTTTTTCAGGCGCTCCATCAGATCGTCGCTGGCCTTGGTGGCGGCGGGGCCGGTGAGCGGATTCGCCGGGGCCGCAGGAAGCTGGCCGGTCATCTGCGTCTGGGCGATGAGCTGGCGCGCGACCTCGGCGTTGCGACCCTGAGGGAAGCGCACGAGGTATTCGTTCCAGCGCGCAATGGCCTCTTGCGGCTGGCCGAGCAGCTCGGTGTAGATGCCGGCCTGGTTGAAGAGACTGAACTCGTGCTGCGGGTTCAACTTTTGCGCGAGCTGGTATTGCGCCAGCGCCTCAGGGGCGTGACCGGAGAAACGGTAGGCGTTGCCGAGGTCGGTGCGGATATCGGCGTCATCGGAGCCCAGCTTGATCGCAGACTCGTAGCAGCGGATCGCCTGCCCCCAGTCGCTGTGGTCGTAATGGAAATTTCCGAGTGCGCGGTCGGCTTGGGCGGGCGGCAGGCCGGCGGTGAGTTCGGGCGTGGGGAGGTGCGTATCGGCACCGGGGGATGGTATAGCCGCGGATGAGGCACCACTAGACGTTGTGACCCGTGCGCCGCCCTGTTGGAGCTTGGGCGCGAGAATCAGGTAAGTGCCGGCCGAGCCGATGAGCAGGCCGCAAAGCGTGCACAGGAAATAGGTGAACCACGCGGGACTGGTGGTCGCGGCGGAAACCGGCGTTGAAGGAACCGCGGGCGCGGTAGGACGTTTCAATTTCGCCATGACCGCAGTCTGGCGGACGAGGGTCACGCGTCCAGCGCGGAAGTTCTGGGAGCGGCGCGGCGGCGAGCGCCGGCCCTACATTTCGGAAGAGGAATCATCGCGGCCGCTGCGATGATCTCGTGGGCGCGGGCGGCGTCTTCGTCGTTCACGTCGACTTTGATGCCGCCGAGGGCGACGACGGCGAGAGGGTCGTTGGTCACCATGAACTCAAGAATCGTTCCCGCAGCTCGCTGCGGAATTCTGAGGCGCGGTTAGGGTGCCGCCCGGTTGCGGGCTGGGGGCGCCCAACTCATCGCGGACAAACGCCGCGAGTCCGCGGCCTTCGAGGAGCGCGCGGATCAGGTGGGCTTCTACGGCTTTGTTGACGGTGGCGACGGTGGTCATGGGGAGAGAGGCAGAAATTTCTGACAGAATGGGCAGAATGGATTGAATGGGAATCCCGAACAAGGAACGGTGCGACGACGCACGCTGCTTGGTGGGCAGGCGTGGATTTTATTTTACCACGGATCACACGGATTGAGTCGGATCAATCTCACGGAGTTTATCCGTAGGTATCCGTCAAATCCGTGGTCAAGAAATCGTCCGAATTAGGGCAGCGTCACGCCATACCGCTGCAAGGAGCTGCCTTCGATGTGGTGGAGCGCGGCGAGGGAGGTGCTGAGGCTGACGCGCGACTGGAGCTCGTTGACGCGGGCGGTCTCGAGATCGTTCTGGGACTCGAGCACCCGGCGGCTGGTCGAGAGGCCGGCTTCAAACTTGGCCTTCTCCAACTCGTATTGGCGCTGGCTGAGCTGGCTGGCCTGCGCGGCGATCTTCACGCTTTCGATGTTGGTCTCGACGGCGCGGACGGCGGTGCGGACCTGCAGCTCGATGGTCTGCTCGAGCTGGCGCACGCGCAGCGTCTGCTGCGAGAGCACGGAAAGATTCTGGCGGTAACGCGCCTTGTCGCCGAGCTGGCCCCACGGGTAGGTGAGCGAGAGATCGATCTGCCAGGAATTGTTCTGGCGGTTGAAGGCGTCGGAGAAGGCGTCGCTGGAGTTGCCGCGCTCGCCGTTGAAGCCGACGGCCCCGCCGACGCTGAGCGTGGGCTTGGTGGCGTCTTTGGAGACTTTGACGTCGAGCTTGCTCTGCTCGACCGCGGCGACGGCGGAGAGATAGTCGGGCTGGATCTGCTTGGCCATCTGGTAGGACGAGGCGAAGAGGGGAAGGTTGCCGTCGTAGTCGGCGAAGTGCGCGGCGCCGAGTGGAGCGTCGAGTTCGAACTGGCCGATGAGCGAGAGGAGATTTTGCTCGGTGTCCTTCACCGCTTGCTGGGCGAGGAGAACGCTGCGGCGGGCGTTGGCGACGCCGACCTCGGCCTGGAGCACGTCGAGATCGGTGGCGACGCCAGTGTCGCGGCGGGTCTTCGCCTCTTCCCAAAGGCGGTTGGCGAGGGCGAGGGAGAAGTTACGGACATCGAGTTGTTCGCGGGCGAACACGACGTTGTAGTAGGCGTCTTCGGTAGACTGGATGACATCGAGCGCGCGGGCCTTGAAGTCGAGGTTGGCGCGGTCGAAGGC
>JANXWT010000426.1 GCA_025351035.1 Opitutia bacterium
CCGGGTGTCCCTCGCGGCGCGCATCATTCCGGCCGCGGATGTCTCGGAGCAGATTTCGCTCGCCGGCAAGGAAGCCTCGGGCACTGGCAATATGAAGCTCGCGCTCAACGGCGCGGTGACCATCGGCACGCTCGACGGCGCGAATGTCGAAATCCTCGAAGAGGTCGGGGCCGGCAACATTTTCATCTTCGGCCAGACTGTGGACGACGTTACCGCGCTGCGGAAACGCGGCTACCAGCCGTGGGACTTCTACCACCGCGACGAGGAGCTGCGGCACGTGCTCGACTGGCTCGGGTCCGGTGATTTTGCGCAGGGTGAGGCGGTTGACCTGACGGCGCAGGTGCGCGCAAGTCTGCTGGAGGGGGGCGATCCCTTCATGGTGCTGGCCGACTTCCGCGCCTACTGCGATTGCCAGGAAAAGGTTGCGGCGGCTTACCTCGACCGCCGACGCTGGGCGAAGATGGCGATCCTCAATACGGCCCGCGTGGGCAAATTCTCCAGCGACCGCAGCATCCGTGAATACGCGGATGGCATCTGGAAGCTCAAGCCGGTGAAAGTCTGAGCCACCGGCAACCCGCGGACCCGGAGGACCACGGCTCGCGCGGATGCTGAAGGATCAAGCCCAATCGCGGTTCAATTGGTCGGGAATTTTGTCCACCAGTATCCGCGGGGAAAATACCGCCGGTCGGTCCTCCCGCGACTTCCCCTTGCGGAATTTCCACGGCGGTTTCGGGCTTCGTGGCCTGCTACCGGCCGAGCTTCTGCTCCCGGGCGCGGCGGTCCAACGGCCCGGAGGCGGCCGATCCAGCCGCCGCTTTTTTTCTTGGAGACGCCGTAGAATTGCTCGGGTTCTTCTTCCCGGCCGGTGTCGATAATTTTCCGGAGATGCAAGGCCAGTCCCTTCGACTCGCGGGTGTTCAACTTGAGCAGCGCCTCGAGGTCGGATTTGGCAGCTCGGGGTGCCCCATGAAATAATGCAGCGCGCCGCGATGCATATAGGCCTCGGGCATTTTGGGTTTGAGCTCTATGGCGCGATTGTAGTGCTCAAGTGACTTCGCGAAATTGGGCTCGCCTTGTTTGCGGAGGACGTAGGCCAGATTGTTATGCGCTTCGGGCATCTTCGGGTTGATGGCAACGGCGGCGGTGAACTGCTTTTCGGCGGCGGCCCATTCCTTTTTAAAGAGGAGTTTGACACCGTCGTTGTAGAACGAGAGTTCCGGCGGGTCATCCCGGCTGGCACGGTCGGGACTGCCCTGATTCCCGCCGCTCGGCGGCGAGGAAGGCCACTGGCGGACGCGAAAGCGAGGCTGGCCGTGACAACGAAGAGGGTGAGGAGTTTTTTCATGACGGATGGGGCTGCGGATTTCGCTCTGTTGGCCACGCGGCAAAGATTGCAGAACAGCGTTGGACTTGCACCATAGCCATCAAGACTGGTCTGCCCAGTTTTTCCGAGCGATGAATCCTTTCCTTCCACACCTGATGCGCCGTTGGCCCACCTGGGCCGCGCTGGGAGCGGTCGGCGGGCTCGGGTTGATTTGCCTGCTGCGCCTTCCGCTGACCGCGGTTGCGGTCACGGCGGCGTTGCGCAAGATGGGAGCCGCTGAGATCAAGCTGTCCGTCTCGCAGTCGTCCCCGTGGAAAGTTGTGCTGGATAATGTCGGCTTCAGCCTGCACACGCAGGCTTTCAGCGCCAAACGCGTGACCATGGAGCGCGCGCATTGGTGGATGGCGTCGCTTGGGGCCGTGCGCGTCGAGCAGGTGCGGCTGCCGGTGACGCTCGACGGCACCACATCCAATCTGTTGACTGGGGCCACAAGCGCGCGTCAGTCGACGGCCGCGAGCCAACCGGTGACGCTGCCGCTGGAGGAGATTTCGATCGACGGACAAGTCGTGGTGCAGGCGGCCGCATTGCCCGATCAGACGCTGACGGTGAAAATTGCGGCGAAGTTGAATGGGAAAAACGAGTGGGAGGGACAAGCGCAGGCGGAGGCTCCCGGGCTGGCCGTCAAGGCCGAGGGCACCTTCCGCCTCTCCGACAGGGAATTCCGCTTTCGCCTGCCGGAGTTCTCACTCGATTTGCAGCGCTGGCAAGGCGTGCTCGAGCGATTTGTCGTGTTGCCCGGTGGCAAATGGGAGTTGGCCGGCCAGCTCAGCGGCAGCGCCGAGGGCCGCGTGCAGGGCAAGAATGTGACGCTCGCCGGTCGCGTGCAACTGCGTAAAGGTCTCCTGCGTTACCCGGAAAAAAACGTCGCGCTCACCGGCGTGGAGGTTGATCTCGCCTTCGACGACCTGCTGAATTTCCACACCCCGCCCGGCCAAACGGCGCGCGCGCAGGAGCTCAAGATCGGCGAATTCACCCTGCGCGACCTCGGCGTCGTCTTTGCCGTGGAGAGCGTCGAGAAAATCGCGGTGGCGCACGCCACTTTGAAGACACTGGGTGGCACTGTGACCGCCGAACCGTTCAAGTTGTCCGCCAACCAGAGTGTGCTCGAAGTCACGGTGCTCGCCGACGGACTCGATGTGGTGCAGATCCTCGCCATCGCTCCGTCCGTGCCCGCACGTGCCTCGGGCCGGGTCGACGGGCGCCTGCCGGTGCGCATCGACTCAAGCGGCCTGCATATCGGCACCGGCTGGCTGGCATTGAAGTCGGGTGTCTACGCCGAGATTCAGCTCAATGCCGTCGGCTTGCTTACTAATGGGGTCAATCCGAAGGATGCCCGTTATGCTGTGCTTAACAAGATCGAGTCCGGTCTGCTGCGACTCAAAGTCGGCGAGCTGCGTCTCGAGATCCGTCCGCCCAATGCGCCACCTGGTCGCTCCGCCACGCTGCATGTGACCGGCGAGCCCGTTGATCCTGAGCTCAAGGCACCCGTCACGCTCGACCTCAACGTCAACGGCCCGCTTGAGCGGCTCCTCAATCTCGGTCTCGACTCCCGCGTCAATCTCGGTCAGAAGAAATAGAGGAACCCACTCCCTGTTTTCGCTGCCTAACCAACCCACCTGTTCCATGAATCGCCCGCTTTGCCTCGCCCTTGCCGCCGTCCCGCTTCTGTTGGTTGGTTGTGTCCACGTGAAGACCGATCCCATCGAGGTCAAACCCATCCATATCACGGTCGACGTGAATGTGCGGGTCGAAAAAGCCCTTGATGATTTCTTCGGCGACCTCGACAAAAAATCCTCCACGCTCGAAACCAAGAAGGAATGACTGCCATGAAAGCCCGCCTCCTCACAATCCTCGCCTCTCTTTGCCTGTTCGCCGTCACGGCGCTGGCCGAAACCACCGCCGACATCCGCCACCGGATGGAACAGCGTCTGCCGCAGATCGACGCGCTCAAGGCGAGCGAAGTCCTCGGCGAAAACAACCGCGGCTTCCTCGAGATTCGCCAGAACGGCACGCCTGCGGCGGGTTCGCTCGTGAGCGACGAAAACCGCGACCGCGAAGCTGTTTACGCCGAGATCGGCAAGCAAACCGGCGCGTCCGCCGACTCGGTCGGCCGCGCCCGCGCCAAGCAGATCGCCGCCAACAGTCGCGGCGGTGTTTGGGTGCAAAGCGAGCAGGGTGTCTGGGTCAAGAAGTAGGTCGGCAGAGCGCCCGAGGGCGGGATGCACCGGCTGCTGAGAGTGAGAGAAAACTCGATTTCGGAGCGAGGGGTTTAATATGGCTCCTCATATCCAACCGCCTCGTCTAGGCGCGGATCCACGCGGCACCACTTGCGTGAATTTGGACGGCCCGGCCCGCCACAATGCTTGACAGCGCGCACACCTTTCCCGACAACTTTCGGCAGCCCGACTATTAGGGGCTTTTCCTCATTTCACTCTGTGAGCCGCCGCCAAAATCCGATCTCTATGGATACCCAATCGATCACGACCCCCGCCAGCGCAAGTCTGCCCGCTAACATCCTCGTGTTCGCGACCTCTGACGACCATCGGAAAGAGATTGCCCGAGTGTTGTCGAACGCCGGCCACCTCGTGGATTTTCTGCCCAGCATCGAGGAGGCTCAGGCCCGCATCACCAGCGGAGACCTGTTGATCGTCAGCACTGCCATGCTCAGCGAGCGCGAATACACGCTGCTTGAGGCCGTGCGCCAATCGGAAACTGTCTGGCACGTTTCCGTCATCTTGTTGGCGGACGCTGCCACCAGTGAGCAGTCCAACCGTAGCCTCGCCCTCGGTGCCGCCGACTGCCTCGGCTGGCCCTTGCAACCGGATCGTCTGCTCGCGCGCGTCAACGCAGCCGTGGCCCGAAAGCGCCAGATCGATCGGGAAAGCCGTTTCCGCACTTTGGGGACCAAGGGCAACACCCGGTCGCAATCACTCTTCGGCAGCATCATCCCCACCGCCGGGGCAATGCTTCACGAGAAAGATCCCGTGCGCCTTTTGGAGATGGTCCTCGCCGAGTCCATGCGCATTGCTGACAGCGAGGGCGGCACGATCTACATGCGGTCTGACGAGGACGAACTGCATTTCGTCCTCGTGCGAAACGACAAGCTCAACATCAACATGGGCGGCAGCGTCGGTAAACCCATCTCCTTCCCCCCGCTCAAGCTCAAGGACGCGGACGGCAAGCCCAACGACAAATACGTCGCCTGCCACGTCGCCACGAGCGGAGCATTTATCAACATCCCCGACGCCTACGAGGTTGAGCGATTCGATTTCTCCGGCACCAAGAAGTTCGACCAGTCCATTGGCTACCGCTCCAAGTCTTTCCTTACCGTGCCACTCAAGAACGAAAACCAGTTCGTGACCGGCGTGCTCCAACTCATCAACGCCCGCAACCCGCTGACCGGTGCCGTCGCTAACTTCAACCTTGAGGTTCAGGCGACCATTGAGGTTCTCGGCCTGCTCGCTGCGGCCATCATGGACGCGCACCGCGCAGCGCAAGGCCAGAAGCGCAAGGCAGACTGAGTAGCACTGGAATTAAGGAGGACGATTTAGGGAAGGCGCGCCGTGTGCTTCTGTCTGTCCGAAGCAGCAGGTGACACGGGTGCCTAGGCTCGCGCCTTGACGATTCCGCAGATGTGCGAATGCTGTGCGTCCATGGGCCTTTCGAGCCAGATCCGGAGCTTAGACATTTTCCGCCGCGCACTTGCGGCCGGATGCATCCTCTTGGTGCTCGCGCTCGGCGTCTTTGCGCAGAATTCGTCGCTGCACCGCCAACTGCACGACGCCACCGCGACCGCGCTCGCCGATGACGGTTGCGTGATCGATCTGTTCGCGCAGGGCGTGTCGCTGGCAGTAGCCAGCCAGGTCCCCCCGCCGGCCTTCACCGACTGGCAGGAGTTCCGTCCGGCTGTCGCCCCGGAGATTTTTCTCGATTCACCGCGTTACCTGCTGCAGCCGGAACGCGGTCCGCCGTCAGTCTGAGTTCGTCTCCCGTGCCGCGCCGGTGATCGGCGGGCATGGTCTGCCGCAGCTTCGCTGCGTGCCTGCCGTCATTTTCGACGGCGCGTTTCAGTCAGTTGAATTCAGCAGAACCCATTTCGGAAATCCATGAAACTTAGAGCAGTCATCGCAGGAATAGTTGTCCTCGGGCTCAGCGTCGTCGCGCTGCCGGCGGAGGATCAGGTGCAGCAGTTGAAACTCCAGTTGCAGCAGATGCAGGCCGAATTTGAAAAGGCACGCCAGCAACAGCAGGCGCAGATCGACGCGCTCACGCGCAAACTCGCCGAGCTCTCGGCCGCGCAGCCTGCCGCCGTCGCCGCCGCTCCAGCCAAAACCGACGAGCAAAAGAAACTCGAGCAGGAGCTCGCGGGCGGACTCTCCACCGCGGCGCCGGCCAAACCGGCGGTCGCTGCGCCCGAACCCGCACCGGCTCCCGCGATTGCATCAGGTGCGCGGGGCAGCTCCGCTTACATGAACATCAGCTACGACGCTCTCGTCGTGGGCGGCTGGTCGACCGCGGCCGATCCGTCGGCGCAGGTCGAACTGGGAGACCACGACCCGATCAAGCGCGGCTTCGCCTTGCGCAACGGCGAGATCGCGGTCGACGGCGCGATCGATCCTTACTTCAAGGGCTTCGCCAATATCGTCCTCAAGCTCGACGCCAACAACAACACCGAGATCGAACTCGAGGAAAGTTTCCTCCAGTCGACTTCGCTGCCCAACAATCTCCAGCTGAAGATCGGCCAGTTCTTCGCGGGCTTCGGACGGCAGAACGCGCAGCATCCGCACACATGGAATTTCGTCGACCAGCCGCTGATCCTTGGGCGCACGTTCGGCCCCGATGGCCTGCGCAGCGTGGGCGCGCAGCTCTCGTGGCTCGCCCCGACGCCGTTCTACACCGAGGCGTTTCTCGGCGTGTTCGACGGGCAGGGCGGCACCGCGTTCAGTTTCCGCAATCCCGGCGAACCCGACGCGTTCGGCGTCAACCGCTATGCCGGTCGCATCACGACCGACCGCACGCTGCGCGGCGCGCAGGATTTGCTCGTCGTGCCGCGCCTTGCGTCGTCGTTCGAGCTGAGCGACGACACCACGCTGCTCGTCGGGCTCTCGGGCGCGTTCGGTCCGAACGAGACCGGCCCGCACCGCCGCACGCGGATCTACGGCGCCGACTTTTTCTGGAAATGGAAACCGGCCAACGCTTCGCAGGGTTTCCCCTATGTCACGTGGCAGACGGAGGCGCTCTACCGCAGCTTCGAGGCCGCGGCCGATCCACTCGCGCTGCTGCCGGCCGAGACGCTGTGCGACTATGGCGTTTACTCGCAGGTTATCTACGGCTTCGTGCCGCGCTGGAATGCCGGACTGCGCTTCGACTATGTGTCGGGCAACTCCGCCGCCGCCGATCTCGGTGACTCGCGGCGTGGCCGGCGCTACCGCATCTCGCCCGAACTGACTTTTCTCCCGAGCGAATTCTCGAAAATTCGCCTCCAGTTCAACCACGACAACAGCGACCTATTTGGCAACGCCGACTCGGTCTGGATGCAATTCGAATTTGGGCTCGGTGCCCACGCCGCCCACAAATACTGACCGCCAATCATTCTCCTCTCCCATGAAAAATTTTCTTCGCCTCCTTTCTCTGTTCGCTCTGCTCGCCGTCTCGGCCAGCGCCAAACTCAACATCGTCGCCACTACGCCCGACCTCGGTGCACTCGCCCACGCCGTTGGCGGCGACCTCATCGATCTCACCACGCTCGCCAAACCCACCGAAGATCCGCACTTCGTCGACGCGAAGCCGAGTTTCATCGTGAAGCTCAACCACGCCGACGCGCTCATCGAGGGCGGTGCCGAACTCGAAGCCGGCTGGCTCACGCCGTTGCTCGAAGGCTCGCGCAACCCGAAGCTCGAAGCCGGCAAACCCGGGCGCGTCGCCGCCGCCGAGGGCGTCGCGCTGCTCGAAGTGCCGGCCGCACTCGACCGTTCGCAGGGCGACATCCACGCGGCGGGCAATCCGCACTTCCTGACCGATCCGGTCAACGCGCGCACCGTCGCCGCGCACATCGCGCGCTCGTTCTCCGAACTCGACGCCGCCAACGCCGCGGCCTACGCGGCTAACCTCACGAAGTTCAACGCCAAGCTGGACGCCAAGCTCGCCGAGTGGCAGCGACTGCTCGCACCGTTTCAGGGTCAACCGATCGTCACTTACCACAATTACTGGATTTATTTCGCAAAGCGTTTCGGTTTCCCGATGGAACTGTATCTCGAGCCGAAACCCGGCATCCCACCGTCGCCCGCGCATCTCGCCGAAGTCATCGGCAAGATGAAGGCCGCGAACCTGAAACTCATCGCCGTGCAACCTTACCAGAACCGCAAGACCGCCGAGACCGTCGCGAGCCACACCGGGGCCGTCGTCATCGACTGGCCGTCGTTCCCCGGCGGCAAGGGCACCGAGGGTTATCTCGAATGGATCGACCACCTCGTGAAGTCTATTGCCACCGGTTTCGCCTCGGCGAAGTGAGGCTGACCCCAAACAATCGAATGGCCGCAAAAGCAGATCGCATTGTTGTAGCGGCAGGCGTCCCTGCCTGCCGAATCTGACCGACACCGACAGACCACAGGCACGGAGGCCTGTGGCTACGCATTCAGTAATATTCTTTCCCCCAACCCCTGACTCCCATGCTCGAAGCTCTTGATATCATGAAGTGGCCGCTGCTCGCGTGCCTCCTGTTGCCCGGTCTGCTCGTTTATCTCGGCCTGCACATCGTCCGTCGCGAAATCATCTTCGTCGACCTCGCGCTAGCTCAGGTCGCGGCGCTCGGCACGTGCACGGGCATCCTGCTGCATTACGAAACGACGTCGTGGGAGAGCTACGCGCTGTCGCTCGGGTTCACTTTCATCGGCGCCGCGATCTTCACGATGACGCGCACGCACAACCACCGCGTGCCGCAGGAGGCGCTCATTGGCATCGTCTACGTTGTCACTGCCGCGCTCGGCATTTTGCTGCTCAGCCGCAGCCCCGAGGGCAACGAGGAGCTGCGCCGCACGCTGATCGGGGAGGTGTTGCTCGTGACGCCGGGGCAGGTGCTGCGCACCTTCGCACTCTATCTGGCGATCGGCGCCGTGCATTGGATATTCCGGAAGAAATTCTTCGCGATCTCGTTCGAGCCCGACCGGGCCGAGGCCGAGGCCGAGGGCATGTCGATCCGCGGGTGGGATTTTCTCTTCTACGCGATGTTCGGCTGGGTGGTGACGAGCTTCGTGCAGATCGGCGGCGTGCTGCTGGTGTTCTCGTTCCTCATCGTGCCGGCGGTGGTGGCGAACTTCCTCGCGCACGGCCTCGGCACCAAACTCCTCATTGGTTGGATCACGGCGACGGTTGCCAGCGTGGCGGGCCTGTATGCGTCCTACGTTCTCGATCTGCCCACCGGCGCGGCGATCGTTTGCACGCTCGGCCTCGCGCTCGTGCTGACGATCATCTTCACGTTCTTCCGCGAGAAGTGGGTGGCCTGAAAATTCTTACTTCGTCGGCTCGGTCTTCTCCAGTGTCACGAACAGCTCGGAGCGGATGAACCAGTGGCCGTCGGTGAGGCGCCACATCGCGAGGTAGGTGCCGTGGAATTCCAGTTGTTTGCCGTTCTCGGTCCAGCGGCCGACCCAGCGGCCGCGCTCGCTGGCGAGTGGCGCGGTGGTGCTGATCTCGATCAGCTCTGGCGTGCGGACGTAGATCGTGTCGGGAAACTTGGTGAACTGCTCGGTGAAGCGCGCCGCCATGGCTTTGCGGCCGGAGAGCGCAACACCGGCGCCGGTCGTGATTTGAAAATCCTCTTCGACGAACGAGACAATGCGCGTGACGTCATGCGCGGCGATGGCCGCATTGGACTCGGCGCGGAGCTGGGTGATGGCGGCGCTGGCGGTGGGGTGCGGAGAAGGATTCACAGCGGAGGGCGTCTGGGCGTTCAGCGAGGCGAACAGGAGGAGCGAAAGCAAACCGGAGCGCATGACGAAGCAGGAGGGATACGGCGGAAAATTTCCAAGCCCTGCGTCGGATCAGCGGTCGGGCTTTTTCTTGCTCGGGTCGATCTGGATGCCGATGCCGCCGGAGTTGGGCTTGCCGCTTTCCGCATAGGGCGAGACTTTCATGTTGGCGCAGCCGCTCAGACTGACGGTCACGA
>JANXWT010000431.1 GCA_025351035.1 Opitutia bacterium
GACCGAAGCCGGGTGCGCGAAGATTTTATTTTCCGAGACGAGCGCAGCGGCCGTGTATTGCGGCATCATAAAGCCGGAGTTGAGACCGGTGTCCTGCATGAGAAGCTTGGGGACCTTGAGGTCGCCGACGGTGTCGCCGTGGAGGAGCATGTAGATGCGGCGCTCGGAAATGGAGGCGAACTCGGAGACGGCGATGGCGAGGTAGTCGAGGGCGAACGCGAGCGGCTCGCCGTGGAAATTGCCGCCGCTGATGACGTCGCCGTTGGGGAACACGAGCGGGTTGTCGGTGGCGGAATTGATCTCGGTCTCGACGACGCTGCGCGCGTGCGCGATGGCACCGCGGCAAGCGCCGTGCACCTGCGGGATGCAGCGGAGTGAGTAGGGGTCCTGCACTTTCGGGCAGTCGGCGTGCGACGGCAGAATCTCGGAGTGCTTCAGCAGCGTGCGCAGGTTCTGCGCGACATCACGCTGTCCTCGGTGCGGGCGCGCGGCGTGGATGCGGGCGTCGAACGGTGCCGAGCTGCCGCGGGCGGCTTCGAGGGTCATCGCGGCGGCGACGTCGGCGTTCTTCTGGAGATTTTCGATGCGGAGCAGGCAATGCACGCCGTAGGCCGACATGAACTGCGTGCCATTGATGAGGCCGAGGCCCTCCTTGGATTGGAGCTTAAGCGGCTGGAGTCCGAGTTGGCGGAGAACCGCGGCGGCTTTGCGGCGGCGACCTTTGAAGTGCATGTCGCCGAGACCGAGCAACGGCAGCACCATGTGGGCGAGCGGCGCAAGATCGCCCGAGGCGCCGAGCGAGCCCTTGGTGTAGACGATGGGCAGCGCGTCCGCGTTGTAGAAACGGATGAGATGGTTGACGACGCGCTCGGTGACGCCGGAGAGGCCGACGGCAAGGCCGTTGACCTTGAGCAACAGCATCAGGCGGACGATCTCGGCGGGCACTTCCGCGCCGACTCCGACGGCGTGGCTGAGGATGAGATTTTCCTGAAGCTTCTCGATGTCAGCGGGCGGGACGCGTTTGTGGGCGAGAATGCCGAAGCCGGTATTGATGCCGTAATGCGGCGTCGGGTCGTCGTGGAGACGTTCGACGATGGCGCGCGACCGGCGGATGCGGCGGCGGGCCTCGGCCGTAAGCATGAGGCGCTGGCCGCCGGCGATGGCGGCGCGGATGCGGGCAAGGGTGAGATTCTGGCCAGAGAGAGACAGGACGCCGGGCATGGTGCTGGCAGTCAAAACGGGCGGGCCCGGTTTGAAAACTTAATTCCGGCCGCAATCCCGGGAAACAAAAGGCCCGCCGGGTGGCGGGCCGGAACTGGGCATGGTGAACGCGGAGGCGTCAGATGGCCTTGGGCAGTTCGACGTCTGAAAATTCGATGTGGTGGGGGTGGTTGCGCTTAACCTTCGATTGGTTGTGCCGCTCGCGCAGAGTTCGGTCGAGCTTATCGACGAGCAGATCGATGGACTTGTGGCATTCCTCGGTTTCAACGGTGGCGTTGATGTCGGGGCCGTGGATCACGATGTGGGCCTTGGCGACAAATTTGTGATTCACATCGTGCTTGGAGTCGCACTCGAGTTCGACGCGGATGCGCACGATGCTTTCGTCGTGGCGAAACAAGCGTTCCATCTTTTCATGCACGTAGGTTTTGAGGGAAGGGGTGAGGTCAAGGTGGATGCCGGAAACAATGATTTCGTGGGTCTGATTTGTTTTGTTCATGGTTTTTCTATGGTTTAGCAACGCAGGTTGCTCTGTGCAAAATCCTCTCCCACTCTCCGGCCGTCTGCGAAATCCCCCGGTTCAACGACCGGCGGGGTTTGCCTTGTGGGAACACTCTCATTCGACAAGGGGAACCTCCGCGCGGAGGTTCCGGTTTGCAAACATTCTTCCTGCCAAAAGGTGCAAATAATTTTGAACAAATGTTGCCATGCCCGATTCCAGTGACTCTCTGCCTCCGCCCGGCGCGCCGCTGGTCGACCCGGCCGAGCTGCGGACCTGGGTGCTGTTTGAGGATGAGCGGCTGCTGGTCATCGACAAGCCCGGCTGGCTGGTCGTGCATCCGTCCAAAAACGGCCCTTGGTCGAGTTTGGCCGGAGCGGTGCGCGAAGGATTGGGGCTGGCGACCATTCGATTGGTCTATCGGCTCGACCGGGAAACTTCCGGAGTGATTGTGCTGGCGAAAGATGAGGCCACCGGCAGCCGGTTGCAAAAAGCCGGGAGTCGGCGGCTCATCGGCAAAGCCTATGTGGCGATACTCGAAGACGCGATGGCGGGAGCCACCTCGGTTGAGCTGCCGCTGGGACCTGATCTGGGTTCAAACGTGACAGTGCGGCAGCGCGTGGTCGCGAAGGGATCGCCGGGAGGGCAGGAAGCAAGCACGGTGTTCACGCCATTGGCGGTCGCGGGGGGATTCACGCTGGCGGGGGTGCAATTGTTGACTGG
>JANXWT010000444.1 GCA_025351035.1 Opitutia bacterium
CGCAACTGGCTTGGCCGAGGAAATCGCGACGGGTAATCGGGCGTGGAGGCATGGCGGGGAGGGGGCGGCGTTTAGCGGAGCACGGCGGCTTCCGGTGCAGTGGCAAGGAGATGGGCCGCCACGCGCAACCGGAAGGAAGCGCGCTGGTCGCGGACGGTAGTGGTGAGGCCGGCGGCCTGCGGGTCATCCATGCGCCGGAGCGCGCGAGTGATGGCGCGGAAAGTGCCCGGAGCCAGCGGCCGCGAGCAGAGCGCGCGGGCGAGACCGGCGACGAGCAGATCGGGATTGCCTTGGGCGAGCGGCAGCCATGCAGCTTCGTCCATGCGGGAGTTCCAAAGCGATTCATCCACTGTCGTTGTGGCCACGTCATCGCTGATGGAACTGAAGTTGAAGCGCGTGAGTCCGGTGGAACTGGTGGCGTTGAGCGCCGTGGAAAAACGATTGGGCGCGGTGATGGCCGTCACGCCGTTCAGAATTTGGAACTCGGGCGAAACGAGCGCGGCGTCGCTCACGGGACCGGGAGGGGCGTAATCGGGCGTGTAGAAATTAAAGACCGACGGCGCACTGAGCGGGCGCTGGAGGAAGTCCCCGTCGAGGCCGCCAAAGCCGCGATAGCGGCCGCCGGCGGAGGCGTCGCGCGGCGCGACACCGAGGGCGCGGGCCAGCGCGACATAGCGGGTATAGGGTTCACGCAGGACGCCGTGCTCAGGATCCAACGCCGACGCGAAATCGCGCGCCTCCGGATCGAGCAGCAGCGCGCGGATGACGGCGCGCAGATCGCCGCGCACGCCGGCGCCGTTGTTGGCAAAGACGGCCGAGATGCGTGCGACGTAGGCCGGCGTGGGATTGGAAGTGACGAGGCGCTGGATGAGTTGGCGGCAAATAAAAGGGCCGGTGTTCGGGTGCGCCGCAATGTAGTCGAGCACGGCGGCGAGATCGGCGTCACCGGCGGTGGAACCCGAGGAGGCGGTGCGGGCGGGGAGGTTGAGCAGGGACGCACCGGGCAGCCAGATGCTCTTGGCAGCGACGTCGTGCTCCGAGTCGAACATCCGCATGGGCCGCCACGGCACCGGGAAGCTGTCGAAGAAACTCGTGGTGGCGCGCTCAGTGGCATCGACGGAGCTGACGAAGCGCTGCGAATAGCTGAGCCCGGTGAAGACACGGGCAAAAACCACGATCTGGGTTTGATCGTAGGCGGGAATGGGCTGGCCGGCGGGAACGGCCACGCCATCGGGGCCGAGATCGGTGCCGTTGGAAAGAAGCTGGGTGCCGTCGGAATTGAGCCGCCACAGACCGATGGAGAACAACTGCAAAACCTCGCGGGCGTAGTTCTCGTCGGGATAGCGGTTGATCGCCGGGTTGGCCTTGCGGTTGCGAAGAGAGCTCAAGTAAAGGCCCATCCACGGATGACGGGTGACCGCCTCGAGCAACTGACGGTAGTTGCCAAAGGCTTGGTTGAGCAAGAGGTCCTGATAATCAGCCATACCTTCCTGGTCGTTGTTCAAGGACGACATGCGGTCGGAGATGACGAAGATTTGGGAAAGGGCGAATGCGACGCGTTGCCGGAGGGGATCGGAGGTCGCATCGTCACGCATGGTCTGACGCCAGAAGGCCTCCATGCGGTGCTCCACATTGATCGCACCGATGTCCGCCGGAAAGCCGTTGGACAACTCGGCGAGCCACGCCCGCACAATTGGCAGGTGCAGCGCGACGGGCCGCACGAACTGCGTGTCGAGCCATCCCGGAATACCCAGTGAATGCACGCGGGCCACCTCGGCGGGCGAGGGACCAAAGGCGGCTTGCTGGAGGAAGCGCGAGGCTTCGGTCACCGGCACGCCATCCGCAGCGTCGGCGATGTTGAACGTCGCGCTCGTGCCGCTCGTGGCAAGCGTGTAACCCGAACCGGGTTGGAGTTGGACGGTCAGCGTCTCGGTGCCTTCGACCAACGCATCCGCGAGCACGGGAAACTCCACGATGGCCTGATCAGCCCCGGCGGGCAGCGAGGCGCTCAGAAGAGCAGGAGCGGCATAGTCCTGCGCAACGGTCGCCGAGCCACCGAGGGAGAACTGGACCGTGATGGCGTCGAGCCGTCCGTTCCGCCGAATGATTACAGTGGCGGGGTGCGGCCAGGCCTCGGCGACCTCCGGATCGAGCGCGGCGATGCTGACTGTGTTGTCCGTGGCGGCAAGTTGCGTCCGGAATCGCTCCAGGTCGGTGATGCGTGGATTGTTGACGGTGGGCGTTGTGGGATTGCTGCCGAGTCCTTCCGAAAATACGCGGCGCGGGTCGTAACCGGCCTGTTGCTCTTCCCAATCCGTCAGGCCGTCCAGATCGGTGTCGGTGTCGCCGGCAGCCAAGCGCGCGAAAAACGCCGGGGCGCCGCCGGTGGGTGCCGTGGATTCCACCGCACCACCCGTGCCAGGCTTCGTCTCACGTGGCGTCCAGTTCACGAGATCGGTGCTGACCTCGACGGTGTAGCGCTTGCCCAGCACACTGGGCCAACGCAAATGGAAGACACTCGGACTGCTCGCCGTCAGATCGAGGAGCAAAGTGGAACGGGCAGAAAACGGATCCGTGCCCATCAGGCACTCCGCCAGATTCGTCAGACCGTCGCCATCCGTGTCGTCAGTGGCCGCCAGTCCCGTCGCACCGTAGCGCAATTGCCACAAGTCCCCCAGCCCATCCTGATTCAAGTCGACGCCCACCGAGACGGCGGATGCCATGGCCGGGAAAATCACCAGCGCGATTACCACGAGTTTGAAGGAGCGGGGCATACAGGTGGGACCTAAAGTTGGGGAAAGTCTGACCGCGGCCTAACCCCTGTCAATAAGGCGACCCGCCGGCTCGGGCATTGAATCACGTCGGCTTTGCGAAAATTCGACGGGTTCATAGGGGTTTGCGCCAGAAACAGTCGGAGTCCCGCGTTCAGATTAACCAATCTTTAGCGAACAAAACGCAAGCGGGAGAGTGCGGTCGGGGCATGCGGGAAAGACGAATTCTGCCTGCCCAAGTTACCGTCAACTGAACCTGTCACCCGTTATTGTTACTTTGCACCCGTGGGACGCAACGACGGGAAAAGGATCACGTCGCGGATGCTCTCGGCACCGGTGAGCAGGATGCAAAGGCGGTCGATGCCGACACCCATGCCACCGGCGGGCGGCATGCCGTGTTCGAGTGCGAGGAGGAAATCGGTGTCCATCTTCTGCTGATCCTCGCCGGCTTGCGCCAGGAACATCTCGCGCTGCACGAACGGATCGTTCTGCTCCGAATAGGCCGGAGCGATTTCCATGCCGCCGATGCACAGCTCGAACACATCGATCAGGCCGGCGTCCTCGCGGTTGAGCTTGGCCAGCGGACAAAGTTCCTTGGGCAGGTGGGTGACAAACGTCGGCTGGATGAGCGCGGGCTCGATCTTTTTGGAAAAAATCTCGTTCACGACCTCGAAGGTCTCCCAGCCGGCGTGCACGTCGAGGCCGAGCTTTTGTGCAGCGACGATGGCGGCCTCGCGATAGCCGGGTGTGTCGCGCAGCGCGCTGAGCTTGGAGCCGACAGCCTCGTTGATCAGGTCGAAGTAACGCGCCTCGCGCCATTCGCCGGCGAAGTTGATCACTTGGCCGCTGGCGGTGTGGACGAGTTCAAATTTCCCGAGCACGTCGCGGCAGATGTCCTGGATGATCGCGCGGATGAGCACCATCATGCCGCGGAAATCCGAGTAGGCTTGGTAGACCTCGAGCATCGTGAACTCGGGGTTGTGCTTCCGGGAGATGCCCTCGTTCCGGAAGATGCGGCCGAGCTCGAAGACGCGGTCGTAACCGCCGACGAGGAGGCGCTTGAGCCGCAATTCGAGCGCGATGCGCAGAAAAAAATCGGTGCCGAGAGCGTTGTGGTGCGTGACGAACGGCCGCGCGGCCGCGCCGCCCGCGACGCCTTCGAGCACGGGCGTTTCCACTTCGAGAAACTGCCGCTCCGCGAGCGTGCGACGGACGCTCGCCACAATCCGGCTGCGCAGCATCAGACGCTCGCGAGACTCGGGATTGACGATGAGATCGAGGTAGCGCTGGCGATAGATTTGTTCGGGATCGGCCAAGCCGTGCCAGTTGCCCGGCAGCGGGCGCAGCGCCTTGGCGACGAGCGTGTATTTCTCCACCCGCACCGTGATTTCGCCGGTCTTGGTTTTGAAAAGTGTGCCCTCGGCCCCGATGATATCGCCGAGATCGAGTTTCTTGAACGCCACGTAGGTCTCCTCTCCGACGACATCCTTCTTCACGTAGAGCTGGATCTGGCCTTGCTGGTCGAAAATCTTCACGAAGTGGCTTTTGCCCATGTCGCGGATGACCACGAGGCGGCCGGCGACTTTCACGGCGACAATGTTGTCCTGCCCTTCGACGTGAAGTTTCATGGCGTCGGCTGAGAAATACGTCTGCTCGCAGTTGGCCCGGAACGGGTCGAAACCCGCCGCGCGCATGTCCTGCAGCTTCTGCAGCCGCACGGCATACTGGTCGTGGGTAATATCCTGGGGGATGTCGCTCATGGAATCGCGCACGATTGCCCGCACCGCGCACGGGGGCAAACGGAAATTTCTTCCCGACCGACCCCGGTGCGCCATAGTGCGGCCATGCACTACCGCCGGATGCCCATCGAGGTCGAATCGCCCGAGCAACTCGGCTACGACAAAATCAAGTTCAACCTCACCGAAAGTTCGTTCGCCGACATGACCTTCGGCGAGCTCGGACTCGACCTCGCGAGCCTGCCCCTTGCCTACTGCGACCATCTCGG
>JANXWT010000017.1 GCA_025351035.1 Opitutia bacterium
AGAACGCAGGGCGTGCTTGAGGGGGAACATGAAGTCGGTGTGTGCAGTGAAATTATTCGGCACGCAGCGCGATCATCGGGTCGACTGCCGCGGCGCGGCGCGCGGGCAACCACGCGGCGAGCAGCGAGACGAGTGCGAGCAGACCGGCGACGGCGGCGTAGACGGCGGGGTCCTGCGCCCGGACGTTGAAGAGCATGCTCTCCATCAGCCGGCTCAACCCGAGTGACAACGCGAGGCCGCCCAGCAGACCGAGCAGCACGAGCCGGCCGGTGGAGCCGATGACTTGGCGGAAAATGTCGGCCGGCCGCGCGCCGAGCGCCATGCGCACGCCGATTTCCTGCGTGCGGGCACCGACGCTAAACGAGACGACGCCATAGAGTCCGACGGCCGCGAGCACGAGCGCCACACCGGCGAAGATGCCCATGAGACGCGACGTGAAACGCTTTCCACTGAGCGCGGTGCTGATGCGTTCCTCCATCGTGCTGACGCCGAAGACAGGCAGCAGCGGGTCGAGAGCGGCGACGACCCGACGGATGTCCGCCGCGAGCGCGCTGCCTTCGGTGCGCGTGCTGACGAGGATGCTGATGAGCGTCGAGGGATTCTGCTCGAAAGGGAAATACGCGTCGGGATCGTTGGTCGGGTTGTTGGGAATGCCACGATACTTGGTGTCGGCGACGACCCCGACGATACGGACCCACGGATTTTGCGAACCGGATTTGCCGAACTTCAGACGTTTGCCAATGGCGGCTTCGGGCGAACCGAATTTCCGCGCGAGCGCGGCGCTCACGACGACGACCGCTTCGCTCTTTGCGGTCACCTCGGAGCCAAAGCTCGTGCCGACGAGCAGCGGGATGCCGGCGGTGCGGAAAAATTCACCAGTGACCGAGTGGCGGTAGACGCGCGCTTCGTTCTCGGCGGCGACGGGCGACGCCCCCTCAAGCGTCATGAACGAAGCGCCGGAGTTGCCGTCGAGCGGCGTGTCGGACGCGAGCGCGGCGGAGGACACGCCGGGCAACGCGGAAACTTTTTCGAGCAACTGGCGGCGGAACGGACCGGAAGCGTCTTCTTTGTAGCGCTGCGGCGGTGGCACGAGTTGCGCGGCGAGCAGGTGCTCGGTTTTGAAACCGGTCGGAAGTTGCGTGAGGTTCACGAAACTGCGGATGAGCAAACCGGCGCCCGTGAGCAATGCGAGCGAGAGCGCGATTTCGACGACGATCAGACCGGCGCGCACGCCGTGGCCCGCCGCACCCGCGCCGTCCGTGCGGCCGGCGTCCTTGAGTGTCGTGTTGGTGTCGGTCCGCGCGGCTTGCACGAGCGGCAGCAGGCCGATGACGAGTGTGCAGAGCACGGAAACTCCGGCGGCAAAGGCGAAGACGGGCAGGTCGAGTCGCAGAGTGGCGAAATGCGGCAGGTTGCCGGGATTGATCGCGGTGAGCGCCGTCAACAGCCAACTGGCGATCAGCAAACCGAGAGTGCCGCCGATCGCGGCGAGCAGGGCAGTCTCGGTGAGAAGCAGCCGAGCGAGTTGAGTGCGGCTCGCGCCGAGCGAGAGACGGATGGCGATTTCGCGCGCGCGGCTGCTGAGGCGCACGAGGAGAAGATTGGCGACATTGGCGCAGGTGATGACAAGCACGAGTGCGACGGCGCCCATGAGCACGAGCAGCGGCCGGCGCAGGTCGCCGAAGATTTCCTCGCGCAGCGTGGCGACATCCGCGCTGTAGTTGGTGTTCGAGTCGGGATTGGCCTTGGCGAGGTTGGTGCCGAGGGCGGCAAGTTCCGCGCGTGCCTGCTCGAGAGTGACGCCGGGCTTGAGCCGGGCGACGGCTTCGTGCCAACGGGTGCCGCGGCTGGTGAGCAGACGCGGGTTCGCCGTCGTGCCGAGCATCGCCATCGGAATCCAGACCGACGCGTTGTCGGAGAGTCCGCGGAAGTCCGCCGGGAGCACGCCGATGATCGTGAACTCGCGTTCGTTCAAGCGAACGGACCTGCCGATTACGTCGGACGCTGAGGCGAAGTGGTTGCGCCAGTAGTCGCCGCTGATCAGTGCGACGGCGTGCGCATTCGGGGCATCGTCCTCCTCGGCAGTGAACAGGCGGCCGAGCTGCGCGCGGACACCGAGCGTCGCGAAGTAGTCGGCGCTGGCGAGCTCGCCGTTGACGCGCTCGGCTTCGCCCGTGCCGGTGACGCTGAAGTCG
>JANXWT010000030.1 GCA_025351035.1 Opitutia bacterium
AACCGAAACGACTCCCGGCAAAGATCGCGCGGCATCCCGCCGGCCAATGGTTCTTTGGAGCCAGTTTCATCTCCGGAGTTGCGCCAGCCGGATTGTTGGGCTCTTTTCGCTCACTCATTTCCATGTCCGCCAAAATCGAAAATGTCGTCATCGTCGGCACCGGCTGCGCCGGCCTCACCGCCGCCATCTACACCGGCCGCGCCAACCTCTCGCCACTCGTCCTCGAGGGCGTGTTGCCCGGCGGCCAGCTGACCACGACCTCCGAGGTCGAAAATTTCCCGGGCTTCCCCGAGGGCGTCGATGGTTACCAGCTCATGCAGAATCTGCGCAAACAAGCGGAGAAGTTTGGCACCCGCTACGAAAGCGGCACCGTGACCGGCCTCGATACTTCGGCGTGGCCCTACACGCTCAGGCTCGCCGACCGTGAAATCAAAGCGAAGATCGTGATCGTCGCCACGGGTGCGTCGCCGCGGCTCACGGGCATCCCGGGAGAAAAGGAACTTTACGGCGGCAAGGGCGTGACGACCTGCGCGACCTGCGACGGCGCATTCTACCGCAACATGGACGTCGTGGTGCTCGGCGGCGGCGACAGCGCAGCCGAAGAGGCGCTGTTCCTCACGCGTTTCGCGAGCAAGGTTTACCTCGTGCACCGCCGCGATTCGTTGCGCGCGTCGAAGATCATGTCGGACCGCGTGCTCGCGCACCCAAAGATCGTGCCCGTGTGGGACAGTGTGCCGGTGGCGGTTGAAGGTGTGGCGGCCGGCGCCGTCAACGGTCTCAAGATCAGGAACGTCAAGTCCGGCGCCGAGTCGGTGCTCGCCGTGAAAGGCATCTTTGTCGCCATCGGCCACGTGCCGAACACCGCGCCATTCAAGGACGCCGTCGACACGGACGAGCAGGGTTACTTTGTCCCCGTCGGCCACAGCCACGTGAAGACCAAGACGCCCGGTATCTATGTCGCGGGCGATTGCGCCGATCATCATTACCGGCAGGCGATCACCGCCGCGGGCATGGGTTGCGCGGCCGCGATCGAAAGCGAGCGCTGGCTCGCCGAGAAAGGTGGCTGAGGAAGTTTCTTTGGCCACAATAAGGCGCAAAGAGACACAAAAAGGACTGAGATTTTTGTGCTTCCTTGTGCCTCTTCGTGGCTCTGCCTACCTTGGTCTCCATGAAACCGAATTTGAAGAAAATTTGGCGACGCCTTGGCATCCCCGCCGACTACCCGGAGCGACGGCACCTGCCTTTGCAACGCGAGACCGCGCGCCTCGTGTCGATTGGCCCGGCGGCTGACGACGGCAAGATTCTCAGCATGACGCCGCGTGCCGCTGCGGCGTGGCGCCGGATGCACGCAACTGCGGCGCATGATGGCGTGCAGTTGCTGCCGCTGTCTGCGTTTCGCAGCATCGCGCGGCAAACCAGGATCATCCGTGGAAAGCTGGCCGCGGGTGCTGACATCAATGACATTCTCCGCTTCGTCGCCGCGCCGGGCTGCAGCGAGCACCACACCGGCCGCGCGCTCGACATCGGTTCGCCGAAAGCGCACCACTTTGAGGAAGATTTTGCACGCACTGCCGAATTCCGCTGGCTGAAAAAGCATGCCGCGGACTTTGGCTTCCATCTCTCCTACCCTCGCCGCAATCCGCACCGCATCGGCTACGAGCCATGGCATTGGTGCTGGCGGACAAATTAGAAATCTCGGTAAGTCACTGGCCTGGGCAAATTATGGCCAGCTATTTAGAATAATTCTAATTCTCACTTGAAACTGGGTCACAAGCGGCTTGTTTGACCGTCTTCCCCTCACCATGTCCCACGCCGAAAACAACGCCGCCCTCAACAAGCGGCTGACCGACAGCGGCCTTCGCCCCACGCCGCAACGCGAGATTGTCTTCAAAGTCATCCTCGAAAAACGTGATCATCCAACCGTCGACGATATTTTTGCCCGCGTGAGAGCCCAGATGCCGACCATCTCGCTCGCCACCGTCTATAATTGCCTCGAGACGCTCGTGCACTGCGGCCTCGTCCGCCAAGTGAACTTCGAGCGCGGCGCCTCACGCTATTGCCCGAACCTCAGCGAGCACGCGCATTTCCACGATGAGCTGACCGATGAGATCCACGACATCGACGTGCCGCCCGACATGATGGCCCGCCTCAAAGCGCTGCTCCCCGCCGGCTACGACGCCGGCAGCATCGAGCTCACTTACCGCGGCCGCACCGGCCACAATCCGCACGGCACCAACTGATCTCCCGCACCGATTCTTACTCTCAAC
>JANXWT010000042.1 GCA_025351035.1 Opitutia bacterium
GTATGTCGCGGAAGAGGGCGAGCCGACGATGAAGTGGACGAAGCTCGTCGTGCACGGACACGAAACCGGCAGCGACAGCGAGAAGGCGTTCGTGGATTTCTCCGCCTACGGGACGGAGGAGGGTGTCGAAAAAGTGCTGCACGAAAAGGCGGAATTTCTCCGCGTCAACGGCGCATGGCTCTACAACCGCGAAGCCCGGCTCGGGCCCGCGCCTTACAAGGCGGCGGCCCCCAAGCCCGGCCGCAACGAGCCATGTCCGTGTGGTAGTGGCAAAAAATACAAACACTGCTGCCTGCGCAAAGTTTAGTGGCAGAGCGGTCGGCCTGCCGGGTAACGCTTCCTGCTGCTGGGTTTACCCCATGGCCAGGCTTTCCAGATGCTCTATCCTCGGGTCACGGCTTTTTGAATTTGCCGTTTTTTTGACTACCTTGGTGAAACAAACACTCTGAAAAAGCGTCCCATCAAAACCATGAAACCTCAGACCATTCTTTTAGCGTCAGTCGTGTTGCTGTGCTCCGGTTGCGTCGGCTCCGGGCCGAACACGCAGCAAGGCGCCGTGACGGGCGGCATTCTCGGCGCGATTGCCGGTGCGGTCATCGGCAACAACAGCGGGGGCGGCGGTCATGGGGCCGGCGGCGCCATCATCGGTGCAGTCGCAGGTGCGGCGGCCGGTGGCGCGCTGGGCAACGCCGAGGACCACCGGCAGGGCACCATTTATTATTCCGAAGGCGAGGCCACGACGCGCTACATCGAGCGCGAGCCGCCCGCCACGCCGCCGCCTCCGCCGCAACGCGTGGAGATCGTCCGCGCGCGGCCGCAGCATGAAGCGGTGTGGATCGAGGGATATTGGATCTACGAAGGCCGCGGGCGCTACACGTGGGTCGAGGGCCACTGGGAAGCGCCGCCGCGGAACCACCGCCGCTATGTGCAGCCGCACTGGTCGCACCGCCGTGAGGGCTACGTCTACGTTGAGGGTTACTGGCAGCCGTAATCCGGCCCCGAAATTTCCGGTGCAGTTCCGCGCCACCCGGCGTCACCGGTGTGGCTCTTGCATTTTTCACGGCTCGACGTCGACGGGCAGGCCGACCCACGCGAGATCGAGCAGCGTGCGCGCATCCCAGTTGGCGAGGCGGAAACAACCGTGCGATTCCGTGCGGCCGACTTTCTCGGGCTCGGGTGTGCCGTGGACGCCGTAGCCGGGGCGGTCGAGCCCGATCCACGCAAGGCCCACGGGATTGTTGGGGCCGGGCGGGATGATGAGCTTGCGGCCAAGTTCGCGCGCTTCGGGTGATTCGGGAAACACGGCGGGGTCAAACGTGTAGTCGGGATCCGGGATGACGACAGTGACGTGCAGTTCGCCGACGGGGCGCTTCTCGACGTTGCGCGCGATGCTGACAGGAAAATGCGCGATGACGCGGCCGGTTTCGTCGGTGGCCTCGAGTTCGTGTTCGGCGAGGCGCACGTGAAGTCGCGTCGCGTGACCGGTGATGACGGCGCGCTCGACGCCGGGCACGGAGATGACGACGCCCGGCAGAATCGAGTCCCAGTTGATGTCGGGGTTCAACCGCCGGAGAAAACCAGGGTTTGCGCGGAAACTTTCCGCGGCCAGCTCGAGCGGCGTCGCACAGGCGAGGGTGGTCTGCGCGGATTTGCCAAGCCAAGTGTCGGCCACGGGTTGGAGCCGGGCGAGTTCCTCGGCGGTGAAGGTGTGTTGCGTGAACACGGGCGCGGTGAGCAGGAGCGCCTCGCTCGTTGCGCGGTTGAGATCGCCAGTGTCGTTGAGGTCGGCCATGCGCTGAAAAGCCCGCAAGGCGGCCGCGGTCTGCGGGCCCCGCACGCCGTCAATCGAGCCGCAGGAAAAGCCGCGGCGATGCAATTCCACCTGTGCCTCCAGCCAGTTGCGGACAGGCTGCGGCTCGAATTCGGGCGCGGCGGCGGGCTTCTCCTCGGACGGTGTTTCGGCGGCGGGGACATCCGTCGCGGCCAGCGGCTCGGCCGGCGCGGGCTCCGGGGCGGGCTGCGCCCGGAGCAGCGCGCACGCGCCGAGTGCGAGCAGGCAGCGAAGCCGAATGTTGCGGGGCGAAATCATCGCTGTGAGAATGGGCTGCCGCGGGAAAATGAAAATGCGGAAATCACGGGACGGGCGCGGCTGTTGCGCAGCCGGAGTCCGGAGCAAAAAGCTTCGCCGGCAAAGGACACCGCGGTGCCGGATTTGCGCTCCGCAAGACAATCCGTCTAAACCTCAGGAGATACGCTTTGAGCGGCCCGCAGGTGACCAAGGTTGGTCCGGTGAAAAACGCGGCTTGCCCGCGCCGGAGCAGCTTTGTAGTTCTCCGCTGGAAAAACGGCGCGTAATCCCGCGCGGCCGGTCACCCATACCCCATGAATAAGTTGTTTTCCGCGGTTTATGCGGTCGTCAGCTACGCGATTTTCCTGATCGCTTTTCTCTACGCCATCGGGTTCGTCGGCAATCTTTTCGTGCCGCGTTCAGTTGACGTCAGCCCGAACTCGCACGGCATCTGGTTGGCGGTGCTGCTCAACTCAGCCCTGCTCGGGGCGTTCGCCGTGCAGCACAGCGTGATGGCGCGGCCGGGCTTCAAGGCTTGGTGGACGCGGTTGGTGCCGAAGCACGTCGAGCGCAGCACCTATGTGCTCTTTTCAAGTCTGATTCTGCTGGGCATTTTCTGGTTTTGGACGCCGATCAATATGACCGCATGGACGGTGAACAGTCCGTGGCTGCGCGCGATGATCTGGGGCGTGTTTGCACTTGGCTGGCTGGTTGTGCTGACTTCGACCTTTATGATCGACCACTTCGATCTTTTCGGACTCCGGCAAGTTTACCACTACCTCAACGGACAGGGACCGCGACCGCCGGAGTTCAAAAAGCATTTCTTCTACGGACTGGTGCGACACCCCATCATGAGCGGCTTCATCATCGCGTTCTGGGCCGCGCCTACGATGACGGCGGGCCACCTGCTGTTCGCCGCTGCGACGACCGGCTACATTCTCATCGGCACGAGATTGGAGGAGCGCGATCTCGTCGTGGCACTGGGCGAGCGCTACCAGGAATATCAGCGCAAGGTGCCCGCACTGGTGCCGCGGCCGCGCTCCGGCGACTGAGCTCGCGGCGTCAGACGGATGAGAGGTGCCAGTGTCCGCAGAGCGGGCAGCGGTAGGCAACCCGCTGCCGTTCGACGCCGGCGAGCAACGCGGCATCGAGCGCATCGCCCTGCGAACGGTAACGGCGCTTGCGCGAGCAGGCACGCTGCCGCTCGTCGGAAACGGGGCGTTTGCTCGGGTGCTTTGGCATCAGCTCAGAGATCGCGCCGCGTCAATTCGTGAGGCGGCCGCGGCGGGTCAGGATTTCGGCGTGGTGTCCGCCGGCAGCATCCTGTTGAGGACAAAATAAACCGGGCAGAAGCCGGTGAACGCGCTGGAGATCATCAGCACGCTCACGGCACCGGCGACGTAGAACCACTCCGGGCCGAACTTCAGGCCGAGGACGATGCTCGTGAGGTTGATGGCGCCGACAATGCCGTCGTGAATCTTGATATTGCTTTGCATGGGGTGTCTCCTGCGGAGGTTGGATTAGGCGGGGTCGCCGCGGGGTTGGCGGAGGGAATTCCTTTTCCCCTCCACTGTCAATTTCGCGACCAAGTGTCCGATTACGCGCGCACGGCCCAGCGGAGTTTCGCGGAGGCGCTGCGGGGATTGGCGCGGAGTTCAGCGGAGCCGGGCTTGCTGATGTCCTCGCTCGCCGCCGAGTAGAGGCCGCTGCGCAGTCCGTCACGAAAGGCGTGTTTCACGCGCCTGTCTTCGCCGGAGTGAAACGAGAAAATAGCGACGCGCCCACCGGAGCTGAGACATGCGGGCAGCTGGCGCAGGAACATGTCGAGCGCGCCGAACTCGTCGTTTACGGCGATGCGCAGGGCCTGAAAAACGCGGCGCACGCTGAGGTCAATCTTGTCGGGGTCGCGCACGGGTTTGGGCAAATGGGCGAGGATGTCGCGGATAGCGTCGGCGAGCTGACGGGTGCGCGTAAGCGGTTTCAGCGCGCGTCGGGCGGTGAGTTCGCGGGCGAGGGCGACCGCGTGGGGCTCGTCGGAATTCTCTGCGAGGACGGCGGCGAGAGCCGGTTCGGCCACGCGTGCGAGCCAATCGGCGGCGGCGGGCGCGCGCTGGGGGTTCAGGCGCAGGTCGAGCGGGCCATCGACCTTGAACGTGAAGCCGCGCGCCGGGTCGTCGAGTTGCATCGAGGACACGCCGAGGTCGGCGAGGATGGCGTCGGCCCCGGCGAGTCCGAGTGAACCGAGCACCTTGAAAAGGCCGGCGAAATTGCTGCGCACGGCGGTGAAGACATTTTCGTCCCAGCCGGCGCCGCGAAGGCGGGCGACGGTCTTGGGCAGCTCAAGAGGGTCAACGTCGAGGCCGATGAGTCGGCCGCGGTTTATTTCCGATCGCGAAGCGACGCGCGCCAGCAACTCGCGGGCGTGGCCGCCGAAGCCGAGCGTGCAGTCGACGACGATCTCGCCCGGCTGCGGTGCAAGCGCGGCGAGAATCTCGGCGACCATAATGGGTCGGTGGGCGCCGGCGGGCGTCTTGCCGGAAGCGAGCACCTTGGCGATGTCACCGGCGTAACGGTCGGGAGCAAGCTCCTTGTATTTCTCGCCGAAGCGGCGAGGGTTTTTGCCGGCGTAGCGTGGACGTCGTTGGTGCGCTGCGGGCGCGGCCGGCTCGGAAGGAGGAGTGGGCTCCGGGGAATCAGGCTGGGACATCGGCTGCGATTATCTGGCCGGCGTTTCCTCGCGGCAAGCTGAACGGCTCAGCGCGCGGCGCTTTTTGGTCGACGACCGGTGACGAGCCAGTCCCACGGCGGTTCGTGGCCACGCGGGGCGGCGGCGATGCCCTCGTCGATCCATGGATACCAGACCTTGCGCACTTGCACCCGG
>JANXWT010000056.1 GCA_025351035.1 Opitutia bacterium
GGGCTGGGCGTGAAGGATTTTCGCGCCGTGTTTGTTTTCGAGGACAAGGGGAAACTCGCAGCATTCGTCGACAAGGGTTGGGATTTTAGCGGCCAGGCCGATGCTGCGGCCAAGTCCGACGACAAGGGCAAGGCTTTCGCCGGAGCGCACACGGTGATGCCGGGCGTCGAGGTTTACCAGATCACCAAAAACGGCCTCGCCCTCCAGGCGACGCTGCAGGGCACGAAGTATTGGAGGGACAAGGATCTGAACTGAGCCGGCCAAGGAGGCTGGCGGAGCCAAGGAGCGCAGGGAGAATTTTTTCAAGGGAAAGATGGCAACAGTTGCAGGCGGGCGTCCGGAGCGGACGCACTTCGCAGCTGTCGCCGGCCGCGGAGCAGCAGGGGCGAGTTGGAAGATTTCGAGTTGTCCCCTAGAGCGGTCGGACCTTACTGGCGGCATGACTCCACGCACACTCCTTCTGGCGGCGCTCCTCGGTGCCGGGCTCAACGCACAGAGGGCGACGGTCGAAAATGCCGCGCCGCTCGTCCTTGGGGAGACATTCACCCTCGCGTCGAATATTTTGGGCGAGACGCGGCGCATCAACGTCTACGCGCCGCCGGGCTACGCGGAGGCGCCCGAAGCCAAAGTGCCGGTGCTCTACATGCCCGATGGCGGCATGGCGGAGGATTTTCTGCACGTGGCCGGCCTCGTGCAGGTGGGCGTCGGCAACGGCACGATGCGGCCGTTCTTGCTCGTCGGCATCGAGAACACGCAGCGCCGCCGCGATCTCACGCCGCCGACGGAGAACGCCGAGGACAGGAAGATCGCGCGAGTGGTCGGCGGTGCGGCGGCCTTCCGGCGATTCCTCCGCGACGAGCTGATGCCGCTCATCCGCGCGCGTTACCGCACGACGAGCGAGACCGCGATCGTCGGCGAATCGCTGGCGGGCCTCTTCGTGATCGATACGTTCTTCACCGAGCCGGCGCTGTTCGATACCTACATCGCCATCGACCCGAGCCTCTGGTGGAACGACCAGAAACTCGTCGCCGGCGCTGCGGCGTGGTTGATGACGCAACCGGAGCTTAAGAAGACGCTGTGGTATGCCAGCTCCAGCGAGTCGGGCGGCAACGGCAAGGAAGCGAAGCGCTTTGCGGAAGTCCTCAGCGCCGCCGCGCCCGCCGGCTTGAGCTGGCATTACGAACCGATGCCGGAGGAGCTGCACTCGACGATCTACCACCCGGCGGCGTTGCGGGCGTTCCGCCTGCTGTTCAAACCGGCGAAGTGAGGATTGCGCTCGCGCTAGCATGCTGAAAACCAAATCAGGGTATTCGCCCATCGAGTGGGCGACGGGCTGCGGATCCGCGCGGCGCGGTTCTGCGGGCGCGGGCTGCCGGCGGACCGCTAAGACGTATGGATGGCCAGCCTCCGCCCGAGCGAGAAGCTGCTGAAAAACGTGTTCGCCGGGAGAATCACGGGGAAGGAATTCGGGAAACGTTATCGCGAGGAGATGTCTGCTCCGTCGGCGACTCGCCGCGCTGCGCGCTGTCGCCGTTGGGAGCCGAAAAATCAGGCAAAAGAAAAGGCGGCTCCCGGGGGAGCCGCCTTGATGGCTAAGAATGAATAGTCCGCTTAGAATTTCTTCGCCAGAGACGTATACCAAAACCGACCGGTGTTGCTGTAGAGATAGCCGGGATAGCCAACCGAGTTGCTGCCGTTGCCGGAGGCAAACGGTGGATCCTTGTCGAACAGGTTGTTGGCGCCGACGGTCAGTCTGACGCTCCCAAACCAAGCCTTGGAGGTAGGAGCGATGTCATAGGTCAACTGTGCATCATACAGGATCCGGGATTGCACGCGATACGGATTGCCGGTATCGCCATCAATATCGGTGAAGCCATCGGTGTAATTGGCGGCCAAGGTCGCACCGAGATGATTCTTGGTCCAGTTGACCTCGGCGCGGCCCTTCCATTTCAGGAAGCCGTCGTAGCCGGCCTTTTCCACAGAGGCGTCGGTGCCAATCAATTCCACCAAGGCGCCGCCGGGGATGTTGGCGCGCATGTAGGAATACATGTAGGCGCCGGCGACGCTGAAGTCGAACCGACCGAGGTTCTGCGTCGGCAGCGAGTAGCTCGTGGCGAAATCCACGCCCTTGGCGATGGTTTGGCCGACGTTGCGGAATACCGCCGTGATTTGCAGCGGTGTGCCGCTGGAATCGCGGATGACTCTCTCGCCGGGCAGCAGCCCGCCGGCGACCGCGCCCGTCTCGCGGTTGATCACGTCCTGAAAGCTGGCCACGACCGTTCCGTTGCGATCAATGCGCCACCAGTCAATACTGGCTGTGAAACCCTTGATGGCCGCGGGCGTCCAAACTGCGCCAAAATTATAGGACTTGCTCGTCTCCGGAGCCAGATTCTTGTTGCCGCGAGTGATCACACTGAGTTCCTCAAAAACGGCATGCTGCCGGGGATCGAAGATCGTTTTACCATTGGGCAGCAGTCCGGCATTCAGTTCGAACAGGGAAGGCTCGCGATATCCCTTGCTCGCGCTTGCGCGGATCGTCAGCGATTCGTCCATTGGCTGCCAACGCAAGCCGATTTTCGGAACCGTGGTGTTCGTGCTCTCCGTGATAAACTGCTCGTTGCGCAAGGCTAGGTTCAGCGTCAAACTGTGCGCAATACCCGTGCTATTCTTGCTCGAAACCAAAGGCAGGCTCAATTCACCGAACAGAGCGCCGACCTTGCGCGAGCCGATCGTCGGCGTCACAGGCGAATTACCGAGCACGTCGCCGCCGGCGGAAAATCCATCGAGCACCTGGTCGACGCTTTCCGTGCGGTATTCATAGCCGATGGCGGCACCAACCCCACCGCCAGACATCGCGAACAAGTCGTTCGTAGAGAAGGTCGCATTGGCAACCAGCAACTGGCTCTGGGCTTGGAACTGGTTGTGAATGGTGGCGAAGGCGACAAGCAGGGCGTTGTTCGGGATGGGATTCCGGAAGTAGCCGAACGGATTATAGGGAATCGTCGTGCCGATATAGGAAGAGCTGGCCGGATTAAAGAGAGGGTCGGCCTCGTTCAGGATTCGGTTGAAACGGGACGACGAGATCAGTTTCTGATCCGATGCCTGGTGAATTTGGCTGTAGCGGATACCTACATCGAAATTCCATTTGTCCCAGATATCCTCGGCCTTGATGCCGGCGGTGAACGAGTAAGCATCCACCGTGTCGTGCAGGATGCGATTGCCGAACTCGGCGAGCCGCGCCTTCGTGGTGCCGGTCAAATCGAGGTTGTAGGGGTTGAAGCGATTGAAGGCACCGGCGGGTGCGGCCCGCGTGCGGCCGTCGGGCAACGGCAAGGGCGAGGTCGTGCGGGCAGGCACGACTATCTCGTTGACCAACGGGGCCGTGAAGGTGCCGGTCGCCAGCGGTGCGAGTTGATTCTCCGTGAAGTTGTTGCTGTAGCTGAACTCGTAGTAACCCTTGATATTTTGGGTGTCGAACAGCTTGCGTTCGCCATTGAAGAACGCGGTCTTGCGCTCCGAAGTCGGATACGAACCGGAGAACTCGTTGAAGTTGAAGCGCGACCGGTTCCCATCGGTGCTATTGTAGGAATAGGCACTCGCGGGCAGCAGGCCGTTGTTGTTGGCATTCTGATTGCCCGGACCGGGCTGCGGCGTGGACGGGCCAGAGGTGGCCTTCAGCGGCGCGTTGGGATCATTGGCACTGCCCCGAGCGCCCAGCCCGGTGTTGGCGACCGTGCCTGCGATTGCGGTGCCGGGGGCGACCCCGAGTGCCTGCCAGACCGCCGCATAGGTCGTCTGAATATTCCACGGTGAGGAATTGGAACTCGTGAACGGCGGCGGGTTCGAGTAGGAGCGGTCGGCGTTGAAAATCGCATTTCGGCGATAATAATTCAACCCGACCGTGATCGCGCCCCTATCGCTGACAGCACCGGAAACCAAACTGGCGGTCACTTCGGATGAATCCTTGTTCGTGGTGTTGCCATAGCTCACAAACAGGTCCGTGCCGGTGTAATTCCGGCGCATGATGATATTCACGACACCGGCGACCGCATCGGCACCGTAGGTCGAGGAAGCACCGTCCTTGAGGACTTCGATACGCTCGATGGCCGCGACCGGGATGGAACTGAGGTCAACAAACGGAGAGCCGCCGACGTCACCCGCCCCGGAGGGATATTGGGCGATGCGCCGACCGTTGATCAGGACAAGCGTCGCTTCCGGCCCGAGGCCGCGCAGCGAAATGGAGGTGGCGCCCAGCGGACCGGAGGTGGCTGTCGCGTTGTTCGAGATCGGCACCGAACCGCCGTTGGAAAACGAGATCTTTTGCAGCAATTCAGCGGCATTCTTGTAGGACAATTTTTCGATGGTCGATCGGTCGAAAACCGTCACGGGGAATGCCGTCGCCTCACCGGAGGTTTCGGTCAACGGAATTAGCGAGCCGGTGACGACGAATTTTTCCAGCTTTATGGGAGTTTCGGTCGAAGCGGTTGACTGGGCATAGCCAGCAACCACGGAGACGGAGGCACACGCGATTAACGCGCAGGCACCCCGAAAACTAACAGAGCTCTTGCTCATAGTTCTGATGGGTTAGGGTTTTATTGCTCGCCGGCAGTCGGGCCGGTGAGCGCACTGTCACGTGGCAGGCAGCACACAGGAGGAGCCATCGGAATTGGATAGTGACCAAACGCAGAGTAATAGCTTCAAGCAGCAATAGAATCGCGTCGAATTTCTTCCCTGATTTGCAGGGGCTCGCTGCTGGTTTCCGGTTGCAAGCTGCCGTTTCGATCAGGCTCATAGTCTAGTGCTTGCCTGGGGCTGGCCTGCCCGGTGCGTGCCCGGAGTTTTCACTGCGTGAAGCTGTGCGCCCCGTTGAGGCCAGCTGGCATCCCGGGGTCCGTCCACCGACCTTCCGCCTTCGCGGGGTTTCGGCGCGACTAGGCGTCGGGGCGGATGTCCCAAGAACTCCGAGCTTCGCCGGATTCACGGGCAGCCCCGTTGCGGCATGCTCGCCGTCCGGTGTTTGTCTTGATTTCTTCGGCCGGCGACTTGTTGCGCTGCGCGCTGTCGCGTTGGGAACCGAAAAATCAGGCAAAAGAAAAGGCGGCTTCTGGAGGAGCCGCCTTGATGGCTATGAATCAGCGAAACTTACAGCTTCTGCTCGAGGCGGAGATACCGAAGCGCCCCATGGTCTCGGTCTTCCATGCGTAGCTGGAGGGCAGATCCACGCCGCCGGTCCGGAACTTGCCCACGTTGCGGAAGACCGTGTTGATTTGCACGAGATTGCCGGCGTGGCCGTGCGGCTCTCTGCGACGATGCCAGCTTCGTCTTGGTGCCGGCCGCTGGGTCAGCGGTTCTTTGTCTCGAGACCTTCAAGCCAGATGACAACGGCGGCTTGCAGCGCAATGCGATGGTCGTTGTAGCCATGGTCGGTCGCGAAATGGAATTCGGTGACCGCCTTGCCGCCGGCCTTGCGCACAGCAATGGCGAGTGCCTCGCTATCCGGAGCTCCGCCGTCGTCGGAGTTGACGCAGAGCAGCGGACGGCCCGCGAGGGCCGGCGCGAACTTTACGAAGTCCCACGCGCTCGCGTGCGCCAGTGCTTCGTCGAGCAGCGACTCGGCGGTGCAACCGGTGAGTGGCGGCAAGTTCGACGCCATGTCTTTCAGCATCGCGGGGCGACCGGTTTCTTTGAGGCCCGCGACGGTGTCGGGGCCGATGTTCCAGGCGGAGATGAGGCCGACGCCGATGATAGCCGGATCGTGCGCGCCGGTGAATGCCGCCATGAAGCCGCCCATGCTGTGGCCGACCACCGCGATGCGGCCGGGCGCGAGCCGCGCGCTCTTGATGATCTCGGGCGTGCGCAGATACGCGACCGCGGCCGCGGCGTCCTCGATGGCGTGAGTGAACGAGAAGCCCCCGCCGTTGCCCCACGAGCCGCGGTAATGCAGCGTGAGCACGCTCCAGCCGGCGCGGCGGGCGGCCTGCGCGAGATCGAGATTTTGTTCGAAGCCGGGAAACCCGTGGAAAAACACGAGCGCCGGATGCGGCCCGGGGCCGGTGGCGACGTAGAGCACGCCGAGCATCGTGGAGCCGTGGCTGGGAATCTCGGCCACGATGATGCCGGCGGGGAATTCCTTGTCGGGCACCGGATCGGTCGTGAGAGCCGCTGGCACCGCCGCGGACAGGCGGACGAAACAAACTGCGAGCAGCGCGAAAAACCTGAAGCCAAGGGTAAAGCTCATGCGAGCACGCTGGCCGATTGCCGGAACGAGGAAACGAAATTCGCCGCATTAGCGTCGCTCGGCATCGGGGCGACGGCCGATAGGAGATCGCCTAAAGTATTATTCGTTCCGCAGCAGACGGCGCACGCCGTCGTGGTTGCCCGCCAGCACGATGTCCAGACCGTCGATGGTCAGTCGGTAGACGATGCGGATGTCCAATCCCACGCGGCACTCGAAATACCCGGCGCGCAATTGGCGGATGTAAAGACCGGTGTGCTGGTGCGGAGCGCCCCAGACTTTCTGGAGCCGGAGCAAAGCTTCCTCGACCCGGGCATGATCCGCATCGCTCAGTGATTTGAGCGACCGCAGGAAGCGTTTGGAGAGTCGCAGCTCAACCGGCACGGCGCTTGGGCAGCTTACCGGTGAAGGTGGCCATGCGGCCGGTCTTCCGTTCGCGGTTGAGTTCCGCGTCGGTGCGCTCGGCAAAACTGTCCAGTTGCCCGGGACTGACGCCATACTCGCGCTCGGCGTAGTCGGCGGCGTGAACTGCGACGCGGCGCAGGGCAAAGATGTCGGCGCCGAAGACGATGCCGATCTCCTGTCCGCCCTTGGCGGCTTTGAGCCAATGGCTGAGGTTTTTGCGGGCCTCGGTGGCGGTGAGCGTCTTCATAACGTCGATAAAGAAACGATAACGGGAGCTGTCAATGACGGCGTGCCGGCGGCGTTTGGAGACTTGTCACGTGTTGCGTGACAAACCTCGAGCGGAGCGTGGAGCGCGTGCCGCGGGTGGGCGTCAGGTTTACCACGGATTGAACGGATGCAGACGGATAAAACGGATTCGGTGGATCCGAATCCGTCCGTGAAATCCGTGGTCAAGAAATTGGTGTCGGACGTGTCGTGCGCAGGGTGCAGTTCCGGCAAAGAAACGCCGCTGCAACCCCAACCCCCAAAGCCTGCCCCCGTGTCAGCGTCCCTCCACTCAATTCTCGTTGTGGCCCAACTCGCGGCTGCAGAGAGCCTGCTTCCAGTGGTTTTCTCGGGCGATCACGGCGTCGGGCGGCATCATCGGGTCGCAGATTTCGAGGATCGCGAATTGGAAGTGCGTGGCATGTGGCGTTCCTTTTTCTGCTAGGAGCTTTTGAAGTCCCTTGTTCCCGCCATCGGGCCGCTCGGCGTAGAGTTTCCATCGGCCCCAAATTCCTTCCGCCCCTGAAGCGCTGCCGACGTAGTATTTGCAGTCGGATCGATCCGTGATGACATAGACACCGGCGACGCTCTTCAACGCGGCGCGCCAGCTCTCGATGTTCTGACGGATAATGTGCTGGAGCGTATCGATGGGCAAGATGACCGACGCGTATCCGGGAAACTCCGCGAGGGTCAGGCGGGAGGGCCTGATCTCCGCGACATTCAATGCGCCGGCGTATCGCTCGCCGCGGAGGTAGGAGGCGCGAAAGGTCCGCTTGAATTTCACAACGACGCGCCCGGCAAGGTGCTCCAAGCCTCCGACTTCCCGGGTCGAGTATTCAAACCACGTCGACGCTCCGTTGCGCCGGGGCTGAACGCCGAGCACATCCCACACGCCGGCGAAAAGCCAACGGTCATCGTGCAGATGGATGAGCGAGACGATGTGCGCGCACGGGAAATTTTTCTGTGTCTGGCGTTCCTGCCACTGCTTGAACGTGCCGGCCAAGAATGCGGTCAGCGGAGGGTCGCGGTCATGTTTGGCACAATGGATCTTGAAGCTCGTCGGCGCGACTCCAGCCGTCCGCAGCAGATCGAGCAGGTTCAAAAATTTCATGGCAGGCCAGCGAAGCGCTTACTTTACGAATGCGCTCACGAAGTCGTGCACGGGCATCGTTTCGAGTTTCGTGCGGTCGGTGAAGAGGGACATGAGCTGCGCGGCTTTTTCTTTGCCGTAGTGGGTGGTGAAGGCGGCGTGGGCTTTTTGCTGGAGGACGGGGATGCCTTCGGTGCGGCGGCGGCGGTGGCCGATGGGGAAGTGGACTTCGATGCGGTCCGTCTTGGTGCCGTCCTTGAAGACGACTTGGATGGCGTTGGCGATGGAGCGTTTCTCGGGGTCGAGGTAATCCTTCGAATAGGATTTGTCTTCGGTGACGACCATCTTGGCGCGGAGGGCGTCGATGCGCGGGTCGGCGGCGATCTTGTCTTCGTAGTGGTCGGCGGTGAGCGCGCCGAAGATGAGGCCGATGGCGGCCATGTATTGGAGGCAGTGGTCGCGGTCGGCGGGATTGTTGAGCGGGCCGGATTTGTCGATGATGCGGATGGCGGATTCGTGCGTGGTCATCTCGACGCGTTCGATCTGGTCGAGGCGGTTCTTCACAAGCGGGTGGAGTTTCATGGCGCACTCGACGGCGGTCTGCGCGTGGAACTCGGCGGGGAAGGAAATCTTGAAGAGCACTTGCTCCATGACGTAGCTGCCGAGGGGGCGGGCGAGTTTGACGGAGTTGCCCTTGAAGGAGACATCCTGGAAGCCCCACGTTTTGGCGGTGAGGACGGAGGGGTAACCCATCTCGCCGGTCATGGCGATGAGGGCGAGGCGGACGGCGCGGCTGGTGGCGTCGCCGGCGGCCCACGATTTGCGCGAGCCGGTGTTGGGGGCGTGGCGGTAGGTGCGGAGCGCGGAGCCGTCAAGCCACGCGTGCGAGATGGCGTTGATGACTTGCTCGCGGTTGCCGCCGAGCATGACGGCGGTGACGGCGGTGGACGCCATGCGGACGAGGAGGACGTGATCGAGGCCGACGCGGTTGACGGAGTTCTCCAACGCCAACACTCCCTGAATCTCGTGAGCCTTAACCATTGCGGTCAGCACATCGCGGACGGTTGGCGCGGGTTGAGAGTTGAGGGTTGAGAGTTGAGAGCCGAAGGCTGCGAGCGGAGAGCCGGCAGCCTTGTTGCGGCTAATCCAATCCGAGACAGCGAGGATGGCGCCGAGGTTGTCGGAGGGGTGGCCCCATTCGGCGGCGAGCCAGGTGTCGTTGAAGTCGAGCCAGCGGACGATGGCGCCGATGTTGAACGCGCCTTGGACGGGATCGAGTTCGTAGGACGTGCCGGGGACGCGCGCGCCGTTCTTGATCGAGGTGCCGGGGACGACGGGCCCGAGGAGCTTGGTGCAGGCCGGGTAGGCGAGGGCCATGATGCCGCAAGCGAGCGTGTCGGCGAGACACCAGCGGGCGGTGTCGTAGGCTTCGTCGCTGGTGATCTTTGCGTTAAGCGCGTAGTCGGCTAGGTCGACGATGAGTTGGTCGGGAGCGGGACGGACGTTGGAGATGTAGGAACTCATGAAGGAAATATTTTGAAGCGCAAAGACGCGAAGGGGCAATGGTCTGAATAAATCATTGAATTATCAGGTCGGACTTCGCGTCATTGCGCTTAGCGCTGCGCGAGGGGGACGAAGGGGCGGTTGTCGGGGCCGGTGTAATTGGCGCCGGGGCGGATGATTTTGCCGTCGGTGCGTTGCTCGATGATGTGCGCGGACCACCCGGCCGTGCGCGCCATGACGAAGAGCGGTGTGAACATGAGCATCGGCACGCCCATGCGGTGGTAGGCGACGGCGCTGAACCAATCGAGGTTGGGAAACATTTTCTTCTCGGCCCACATGAGCGACTCGATGCGTTCGGCGACGTTGAAGAGGCGGAGGTCGTTTTGCTCGGTGCTGAGCTGGCGGGCGATTTCCTTGATGATGGGATTGCGCGGATCGCCGATGGTGTAGACGGGGTGACCGAAACCGATGATGATTTCCTTGCGGGCCATGCGGGCGCGGATGTCGGCCTCGGCTTCGTCGGGCGTAGCGTAGCGCTGCTGGATATCGAGGGCAACTTCGTTGGCGCCGCCGTGCTTCGGGCCGCGGAGCGCACCGATGCCGCCGGTGATGCAGGAATAAATGTCGGTGCCCGTGCCGGCGATGACGCGGCAGGTGAACGTGGAGGCATTGAACTCGTGCTCGGCGTAGAGAATCAGCGAGCGGTCGAGCGCGCTGACGTGCGAGGCGACGGGAGTTTTTTGATGGAGCAGGTGGAGGAAATGCGCGGCGATCGAGGTGTCGTCGGTCTCGACGGTGATGCGTTTGCCCGTCGTGGCGAAGTGGTGCCAGTAGAGCAGCATCGACGGGAAGGCGGCGAGGAGGCGGTCGGCGATGGCGCGCGCGCCGGGAGTCGAGGAGGCGTTGGCGCCGGTGGAAGGAATGGTTTCGTGTTCGAGGTGGCCGAGCATCGAGCAACCGGTGCGGAGGACGTCCATCGGGTGCGCGTCCTTCGGGATTTGTTCGAGGACGGCGCGGAGCGCGGCGGGGAGGCCGCGGAGTTTCATGA
>JANXWT010000124.1 GCA_025351035.1 Opitutia bacterium
CCCTCCTGCGCGCCAAGGAGACCGCCGAAGCCGCCAATCGCGCCAAAGGAGAATTCCTCGCGATCGTCAGCCACGAAATTCGCAACCCCATCAATGGCGTCCTCGGTTTTGCCAGTATTCTACGCGACACCAACCTCACTCCCGAACAGCTCGAATACGTCAACCTCATCCACAACAGCGGCGGCACCCTCCTCGTGCTCATCAACGATCTCCTCGACTTTTCCAAGATCGAGGCCGGCAAAGTCGATCTCGAGGCCGAGCCCTATTCGCCCCGCCGCTGCGTCGAGGAAGTGCTGGCGTTTTTCCGCCCCAAGACCCGCCTCGCCAATCTGACACTCGACAGCGTGATCGCGCCCGACGTGCCCCAGGTCGTCACCGGTGATATCTACCGCCTGCGGCAGATTCTGATCAACCTCGTCGGCAACGCCGTCAAGTTCACCCGCCAAGGCGGGGTCACGATCCACGTCGAGACCATCTCTACCGGCTCGCCGTTTGATCAGTCGCACCTGAAATTCACCGTCAGCGACACCGGCATCGGCATCCCTCCGGAAAAAATCGGCCAGCTCTTCCAACCCTTCGTCCAAGCCGACGTCTCTACGGCCCGCAAATACGGCGGCACCGGCCTCGGCCTCATCATCAGCCGGCGCCTTTCCGAACTCATGGGCGGCCGTATTCACGTCGAAAGCACGCCCGGCGTCGGCTCCCGCTTCATCTTCGACATCCGTGTCGGCACAGTCCGCGCCACCCCGAGTCCGTTCGCCAGCCGAGCAGTTTCCGCTCGGCCGCTCACTCCGCCAAATTCACAAAACTGACCCTTGCGCAGCCCTGCCTGCGAAGTAACAGTAAACGCCAACTGCGCCGTCCCGGCTTGGGGTCCGCCCCAGTCGGAGCACGCCCGGCCTCGATGACGCCTTCCGTTCCTCCCTCCCGTGAAAATCCCTCCGCTGCGCTGACCGACCGCTTCAGTCGCCGGCACCATTATCTGCGCATCTCTGTCACCGACCGCTGCAATCTCCGCTGCGTTTACTGCATGCCGGCCGCGGGTCTTGTCTGGCGCGAACGCGCCGAAATTCTCAGCTACGAGGAAATCGCGCGTCTCGCCCAGATTTTCGTTGCCCACGGCGTCGATAAAATCCGTCTCACCGGCGGCGAACCCACCGTCCGTCGCAACCTGCCTGCGCTCATCGCGCGCCTGCGCGCCCTGCCCAGCCTGAAAACCCTGCTGATGTCCACCAACGGCGTGCTCCTTGCGCAAAGCGCCGCCGGCTACCGCGCCGCTGGTCTCGACGGACTCAATATCAGCCTCGACACGCTCCGTCCTGACCGCTTCGCCCAAATGACTCTGCGAGACAACCACTCCGAAGTGCTCGCCGGCATCGACGCCGCCCTCGCCGCCGGCTTCCCGTCGGTGAAGATCAACGTCGTCGTCATGCAGGGCATCAACGACGACGAGCTCGTCGCCTTCACTGAATTCGCCGCCGGCCGCCCGCTCGAAGTGCGCTTCATCGAGTTCATGCCTTTCGACCGCAATGACTGGTCCGCCAGCCGCATCGTGCCCTACGCCGAGATGCGCCACCGCATCGAGACCGCGTTTACGATCACGCCGCTCGACGCCAGTCCTCACGCCGTCGCCAAGGAATTCGCCATCGCCGGCGGCGTCGGTCGCCTCGGCTTCGTCACGTCGATGACTGAAAATTTTTGCTCGAGTTGCAACCGCCTCCGCCTCACCGCCGACGGCAAGATGAAGAACTGCCTTTTCTCGACGACCGAAACCGACCTCCGGGAGCCGTTGCGCGCCGGCGCCACCGACGCCGAACTGGCCGCCATCATGCAACAGTGTGTGTTCGCCAAATGGGCCGGTCATCCACCCATGGAGGAACTCGCCGAGTTGCACAACCGCTCCATGATCCAGATCGGGGGCTGAACCATTTTCCATGCGCGACGTCTCTGCCAAAAATTTCACGCTGCGGACGGCCAAGGCCCGCGCCGTGCTCACCGCGACGCCCGCCACCCTCGCGCTCGTTCGCGACGGCCAGATCCCAAAAGGCGACCCGTTGCCCGTCGCCAAAGTCGCCGCCATCCAAGCCGCCAAGAACACGCCGCAGCTCATCCCCTACTGCCACCCCGTGCCGCTCGACTACATTCAAGTCGACTTCACCCTCTCCGCCGACCGCATCGAGGTCACTGTTTTCGTGAAGGCCCTTTACCGCACCGGCGTCGAGATGGAGGCGCTCACGGGCGCGGCTGCCGCCGCGCTTACTCTCTACGACATGCTCAAGATGCTCGACGAGACGATG
>JANXWT010000138.1 GCA_025351035.1 Opitutia bacterium
GTCGAGGCTTCGCTGGGACAGACCGACCATCGCCAACTGTGGGTCGGTGAAAACGACACTGAGCAGCAAATCAAAATCGACGGGCTTGAGGCCTTTTACTTGAAACGCGTGGCGCGTAGCCAGCTCCGCTTGCGCGATGGCGATATGGACTATCTCGACAGGCCCGGAGCAATCACCCGCGGCGTAAATGTGTGGTGCGCTCGTTTGCTGCCAGCGGTTGATGATGATCTGGCCGCCGAGCCGGGTGCGCACGCCGGCCGCCGCGAGATTGAGCGTTGCAGTGTTGGGTTCGCGGCCGAGGGCGTTGAACAGGTGCGCGGCGCGGCGCGTGACAGTTTTGCCGCGGTGGAAGAAGCTGACAGTGACGCCGCGTTTGTCCGAGGACACGCGCCGGATCTGCGTGCCCGCGAAGAGTTCGATGCCTTCGTCGACGAAAGCTTTTTGCACGACGGTCGAGGCCTCGTCGGAATGATCGCGCAGGATGTGCGCGCTGCGTTGGACGAGAATGACGCGCGAGCCCATGCGGTTGAGGTATTGGGCGAGCTCGCAGGCGACGATGCCGCCGCCGAGGACGATCACGCTCTTCGGCAGGAAATCGAGGTCGAGCACGTCGTCGCTCGTCCAGCACTTCGTCTCGGCGAGACCGGGCACGGGCGGCACGCTGACCTTGGAGCCGGTGCCGATGAGAAAATATTTTCCGCGAAGCGTGCGGCCATCGGAAAGTTTCAGCGTGTTCGCATCGAGGAAGGAGCCGTTGGCGCGGAAAAGGTCGAACTTGCCGGACTCAAGGGCCTGCACGCGGTAGTCGGCAAATTCGCCGATGATGCGGCGTTTGCGGGTGGCGACGGCTTTCATGTCGGCCCGGGCACCGGTGACGCGCAGGCCGAACTGCGCGGCGTGGCGCGCGTGGTGGAGAATGTCGGCAGTATAAAGGAGCGTCTTCGACGGCATGCAGCCGCGGAGGATGCAGAGTCCGCCGAGTTCTTTGGCGCCGTCGACGACGGCGACTTTCTTGCCGAGCGAGGCCGCGACGCGCGCGGCGTTGAAACCGGCGCTGCCGCCGCCGAGGCAAATGAGGTCGTAGAGAGGGGATTTCATTGAGCGGTTTTTAAAGCCGTGCCGATTAGCGCGGACTGCCGTCCTCTTGCCCCCAAATGGTCCAATCGTCAACTGACCGGCTGCGCCAACGGGCCGCCGGATAGTCGGCGAAAATCGCGAGCGTCTGCGGAGCCGTGGCGTGCGGAGGCAAAATGATCACGAGGGTGTCGACGCGGCCGGAAAGTTTTTGGGCGGCAGTCAGGTCGAGAAGCGCGATGCGGTGCTGCGCGACGGCGAGCAGTGCTTCGGCGTCGGGCGAAGCGAAGAGGCGGTTGCCCGGAGGCGTGCTGCGGTCGAGTTCGTGCACGGCGCGGTCGACGGCGGGCGGCAGCGCGAACAAGCCGTAGCCGCGTTCGGAGCGTGCGTCGTGCCGGATGAGTTCGCGCATGCGGAAAACGTAGGAACCTGCGCCCCAGAGCGAACCCGCGACCAGAGCGAGAGCGCCGGCAACGCGCAACCAGCGTCGCGGGGAAGCCGCCAGCACGCCGAGCAGCGCAGGGAGCAATAACAGGCCGAACGGAATGAAGAGCCGGTCTTCGTAGCTGACGGCGGCGCCGCGCGCGAAGAGCAGGCCGAAGGCGCCGAAGTAGACCGCGCCGAGCCCGAGTAAGAAAGCACGCGCGGGCGGCTGCGGTTTGGTGCGAGCGATGGCGGCGTAGAGCACGACCGTGACGACAACGGCTACGGCGAGGAGCGCAGCGTTGTCCTCGAGGTGCGCCCAGCCCAGCACGTCGCAGATTTTTCCGCCGAGACTGACGAAGGCGACGATGCTCGAGAGCGGGAGCACGAGCGACATGGCGGCGGCGTGGAGGAGCCCCGGCAAACTTGGCGCGAGATTCTGCGCCGAGCCGGGCGACGCGGTCCCGCGCGAGAGAAAAAAGAACTGCACGAGCACCCACGCCAGCAACAGCCCGGCGCCGAGCGGGAGGCCGCGGACGACGGCGCGGCGGATTTCTCCGAGGGATAATTTGAGGGAACCGAGATCGAGCAACCACGCGCCGACGCCGAGACCGACCGCGGTGATGAAGAACGACAGTTTGAAGAACACGCCGACGAGCGTGATGGCCGCGAGGGCGCTCAGGCGCGTCCACCACGGACGGCTTTGCGCGGCGAGCAAGAGCAGTCCGGCCCACGGCAGCAGTGCGGCGGCGAACATGTCGCCACCGAGGAAGTGGCGGAACGAGTAGAGGCGCGTCCAGCCGACCGCGCCGATGATCACGGCCCACGTCACGATATTGTTCGCGTAGCCGAGACGCGTGTAGAGGCGACGCCAGCCGGCGATTTGGAGCCACGCCGTGATGCCCAACCAAAGCGAGAGACTGTGGCCCCAAGTCAGGCCGAGTTTTTCTCCGGCGCCGATCAGCGCGGCCGGGCCGGGTGTCCACCACGTGAGTATCGGAGCGTGTTCGATGGCGATGTTGGCGGCGTCGGGTTGCGGCAGCCGGGCGAATTCGCCGGTGCGCACGAAGTGATTCCACGAGAGAGTGAGGTAGGCCGCGTCGTTCGCGAGCGGTGGCGGGTAGCGCAGCGAGAGCAGCGCGGGCAACAGCACGCAGACGAGGAGCGTCGCGGCATACCAACGGCCGAAAACGGCGGGCCGCCCGACAACGGGCGCGGCGGGGGAATCAATCATCGGCCTTTGCCAAACAGAATGACGTGGATCGTTTTCAAAATGATCGAGGCATCGAGCACGAACGAGAAATAGCGGATGTAGTAGAGGTCATACTCAAGCTTGCGCAGAGTGTCCTCGAGGCCCTCGCCGTAAGGATAGTTGATCTGCGCCCAGCCGGTGAT
>JANXWT010000143.1 GCA_025351035.1 Opitutia bacterium
TTGCACCGGGTTGAGGAAGGACCAGAATTTTCCTTCCTGGCACATCGCCAGATAGCCGAAAGCCAGCACGAGGCCCGGCACGGCGAGCGGGAGCATGGCGAGAAAGTCGAGCACCTGCCGGCCGGCGAGCTTGGAACGGACGATCACATAGGCCAACGCCACGCCGAGCACGAGGTCGATGACCGTGGAGATGCTCGCGTATTTGAGGCTGTTGGCGATGGCCGGCACCGTGAGGTCGTGGCCGAGCGCGATCTTGAAATTATCAGCGGTGAAATGCTGTGGCAGCACCGTGCCATACCAGTCGCTCGAGAACGCCACAAGCACGACGCCGAGGTGGGGGAGCAGGGCGACAAACGTCACGAGCGCAAAGAACGCCGTGCACAACCAGGCGCGGCTTGGGGGCAACGCCCGCGCGCCGCCGGACGAAGTGGCCTTCGCCATCATCGCGTAGGCGTCGCGGCCGAAGAGACCCTTGCCCAGCGCGTAGAACAGCACCGAACTGACGAGCATGACCGCTACGAGGGCGTAGGGGAACGGATTGCCGCCGATGTCTTTCAGGCCGTAGAAAATCTGCACCGACGTCACGCGTCCGTAGTCGAAGATCAGCGGCACTCCGAGATCGGTGAAAGCCCAGATGAAGACAATCGTCGCGCCGGCAAAGAGACCGGATTTGATCAGCGGCAGCGTGATCTTGAGGAACCGGCGGTAGCCGGTGCAGCCGAGATTCTCCGCCGCCTCTTCCATCGCCGGATCGATATTGGCCAGCGCGGCCACCGCGTTGAGGTAGATGATCGGGTAAAGGCTGAAGCCGTTCACCAACGCGATGCCGAGGAATTGATTCGTGCCAAGCCAGTCGAAAGTCCAGCCGGGCGGGCGCAGGCCGAGCTCGATGAGCAGACTGTTCAGCGCGCCGTATTGCCCGAGGATTTGCTTGATGCCGATCGCGCCGACGAACGGCGGCAGGATCATCGGCACGAGGACCAGCGAACCGAGCAGCACCTTGCCCGGAAAACGATAACGGTCTGCCACCAAGGCGAGCGGCAGCGCGAGCAGCAGCGCGATGAGCGTCGTGGTCGCCGCGAGCAGAATGGAGTTGCCGAGACCGCCGAGGTAAATGGGATCCACCAGCAGCGCCCTTAGATAGGCGAAGGTAAGCTGGCCGTCCGCATCAATGAAGCCGCCCTTGAGAATCTGCAGGATGGGCCAGAAAAAAAACACCCCGAAAAAAATCAGAGTGCCGCCAAAAATTACCCGGGCGAGAGACTTCGACATCCGCCGCGAGTGTTTGCCGCCCACCGGCGATGACAAGGCGGAACTCGGCGCAGAGCTCCCGTTATTTGAGTCGGACTAGAAAATTAGCCTCGCCTAACATTATGCTTGCGCCCGCTGCTTTTCCCTCTCTCCGTGGGTCCATGCTTCCGTCCGGTTTCCCTTCGCACCCGCGGTTCCGCCGTTTCGCCGGAGCCGCGTGCGCACTTGGGGCCGGTCTCTGGCCGGCTGCGTCGGCAGAAGAACACTCGTGGACCAACCCGGTGCCGCACGGAGAACTCCGTTCGCTCAGCAGCGACCGTCCCGATGCCACCGAGAGTCCGTTCACGGTCGATGCGGGCCACCTGCAGATCGAGACGAGTGTCGCGGCCTACTCGCGCGTCGATGCGGTGACGACGGAATGGAATGCCGCTCCGGTGAACGTGCGCGTGGGTCTGCGGTCCGACTTTGAGCTGCAGTTTCTGTTTGATGGCTGCCTCCAGTCGCGCACATCCGCCTCGGCCACGGCACCCGCCGCCACTCGCACCGGCTTTGGCGATGTCACCTTGCGCGCGAAATACAATTGCTGGGGCAACAACGGCGGCAGCTCTGCCTTCGGTGTCCTTCCCTTTCTGAAGCTGCCCACCAACTCGGGTGGCGTCGGCAATCGTTCGCTCGAGGGTGGCCTGATCCTGCCGGTCTCCTTTTCGTTCGATGTCTGGTCCGTCAGTGCGATGACCGAGATCGAGTGTGTGCGCAACTCCGCCGATGACGGTTACGCGGCGGTGTGGACAAACTCCCTCAGCATCGGACGCGAACTGAGCAGCAAGCTCGCGGCCTTTGCCGAGCTCGCGTCGACCGCCGGCGACGGTGGACATGTCTTTGCGTTCGACTGCGGGCTGACCTACGCCGTGCATGCCGATCTCCAACTGGACTGCGGAGCGAACTTCGGTTTGTCCCGCGCTGCGCCCGACGTCACCGTCTTCTGCGGCGTCACCTTTCGCTACTGATGGCATGAACTCCGCAACCCAGCTTCCGCCTCCAACGCCCGACGACGGCTGGCGGCATGCGCGCGTCGCACCGAGTTTACCCGAGTCGCACCGCTCCATCGCCGTGCCGGCGTCCGCTGGTTTCTGGCGCAAGATGATCGCCTTCTCCGGCCCCGGTTATCTGGTGGCGGTGGGCTACATGGACCCGGGTAACTGGGCCACCGATCTCGCGGGCGGCTCGCAGTTCGGCTACACGCTGCTAAGCGTCATCGTGATTTCAAATCTGATAGCGATTTTGCTGCAGTCGCTCTGCGCCAAACTCGGCATCGCTACCGGCCGCGACCTCGCGCAGGCGTGCCGCGATCATTATCCGCGCTCGGTCTCCAATGCGCTTTGGGTGCTCTGCGAACTGGCCATCGCCGCCTGTGATCTGGCCGAGGTCATCGGCACCGCCATCGCGTTGAACCTGCTCTTCGGTATCCCGCTCGTCTGGGGCGTCGTGCTCACGTCGCTCGACGTGCTCGTGGTGCTCTTTCTCGCCAACCGCGGGTTCCGCTACCTTGAGGCGATGGTCATCGCCCTCGTCGCGCTGATCGGCGTCTGCTTCGGCTTGGAGATTCTCTTTTCCCAGCCCGCCATCCGCGACATTCTCGGCGGACTGCTGCCGACCGTGGAAATTATCCGCAATCCGCAGATGCTCTACATCGCCATCGGCATCCTCGGCGCGACGGTGATGCCGCACAATCTCTACCTGCATTCGTCCATCGTGCAGACGCGCAAATACGAGCAATCCGCCGCGGGCAAGCGCGAGGCCATCCGCTACGCGACGATTGACTCGACCACCGCGCTCATGTTCGCGCTCTTCATCAACGGCGCGATCCTCATCGTCTCCGCCGCCACCTTCTATCAGCAGGGCCGGCACGACATCGCCGAAATCCAAGATGCCTACCAACTGCTCTCGCCGATGCTCGGCGTCGGCGCGGCGAGCACGCTCTTCGCCATCGCGCTGCTGGCTTCGGGGCAAAATTCCACCCTCACCGGCACGCTCGCCGGCCAGATCGTCATGGAAGGCTTCCTCAATCTCCGGCTGCGGCCGTGGCTGCGCCGCCTCATTACGCGCGCCGTCGCTATCGTGCCGGCGGTGATTGTCACCGCGCTTTACGGCGAAAGCGGCACGGCGCGCCTGCTGATATTCAGTCAAGTGGTGCTCAGTCTCCAGCTCCCGTTCGCGGTCATTCCGCTCGTGCTGTTCACCAGCGATCGCCGGAAAATGGGCGAGTTCGCCAATTCGTGGTGGGTCAAGTGGCTTGCTTGGCTGACCGCCGCGGTGATAGTCGTCCTCAACCTCAAGCTGCTGCTCGATTTCACGGGCGTCACCGGTTGAACCCCATGTATCGCAAAATCCTCGTCGCTCTTGAGAACGGTCCGGCGGATGACACGCTCATCCCGCACGTCACCGCCTTGGCGCGGGAACTCGGCTCGGCGTTGCACCTGCTGCACGTCGCCGACGGCTGGGCCGCCCGGAATTACGAACAGTTGAAACTCGCCGAGTCCGATGAGATGAAAGCCGACCGCGCCTACCTTGACTCGCGCGCCGCCGCCCTCCGCGACCGCGGCCTGCAAGCCACGACGGAACTCGCGCTCGGCAATCCGCCGACCGAAATCGTCAAGGTCGCCCTCGCCGCGCAATGCGACCTCATCGCGCTCGCGTCGCACGGTCACAAATTGCTCGGCGACCTGATGCACGGCAGCACGATCGACAAAGTGCGGCACGAGACCTCCATCCCAATGCTGGTGGTGCGGGCCGGGCGGGCACCGCACTGAGCGTTTGGAGGGCCCGCGTCCCCGCGGGCCGCGCCTTGCAGCACGGGGCTCCGCTACTGCGCGAAGGGGAACTGCCAGTTGCGCTTCGCGTAGCCGTAGGCGACGGGCTTCACACTCGCGAGCTGCTTGAGGGAGTCGGCCGGCAGATACTTCGCGGCGAACTCGGCGACGGCGTGATCGTAGTCGGCGAGCAACTTCGCCTTCACCTCCGGCTGGACGAAGGAGTAGGCGAGGGAATTGCGGCCGAGTGCGACCACTTCATCCCACGACAAATTGAAACTCGTGACGGCCGTGTAATATTCGTCGGTCATGTTTGAGTCGAACATGCCGCGGTCGTCGGTGTTCAGGCAGACGGGCACGCCGGTGCGCAGATATTCGGGGAACGGATGCTTCGCGAGGTCGGGCGTGTATTCGAGCAGCCGGTTGGAAATGAGGTTGATCTCGACGAGCACGCGACGGGTCTGCTGCAACAGGAGCAGTGTAGCGGGATCCTGGATCAGATTCACGCCGTGGCCGATGCGGCTGGCCCCGAGGAGCAGCGTATCGCGAATGTGGTGGTCGGGTCCGTCCATCTCGCCCGCGTGGATGGAGAGCGGGAGCGTCGGATAGCGCCCGCGAAGCTTGCGAAACGTCTCGAGGAACCGTGCGGGATTGCCTTTGTCATTCTCCTCGACTCCGACGAGGTTGAGGCTGACCCAAAGATCGCGGTGCGCATCGACGAATTTGTAGGTCGCTTCGATCTGCGCTTCGGCATCCGGCAGGAAGCGGAGCACCGCGTGTTGCAGGCGCACCGTGACGCCGGTCGCGACGACATCGGGCTGGGCGAGTCGCTGCCGGACGAAGGCGACCGCGTCCTCGACGGGAAGCGGGCGGCCGAGGTTGTCCGTCATCCCTTGGATTTGAAATTGAGATTCAAGGTAGGCGAGGTGTTCCGCTCCGAACGCCTTGAGATTTTCCACGAGTGACTCGGTGCTGACCGGCAGGCTGCTGCTGATCTCGCCGCGCCGTGGCCAGATGACGTCAAAAAATTCCCCCCGCCCTTCGCCGGGCGCATCGAGTCGGAGACTGTTGCACCACGCGGCGCGCTCAGCCGCGGTCAGTGCGTCGAGGCGGACGTATTCCTGGCGGGCGCCGGCGGGCAGCAGCTCGTAGTCGTGCTGGCGGATGTTGTGGAAGCGCCGCGCGGGCGCGATGGCATCGGGTGCAGCCGTGAAGTGCGCCCGCGTGTAGAACGTATCGCCGCCGTTGCGCGCGGGGTCGGTGCAGATCGCGTAAATCCATTCGGGCCGCTCGGCGCCGCTGTGGTTGTGGAGGTCGCCGCCCTTGGGCAGGGCGTAGAGAAACGTGTAGAATTCGGCGGGTGTGGCGGTGCGTTTGATCTCTTCAAAGCGCGTGGCGAAGGGCGCGGCCTCTACGGCTGCGGCGATGGTGAAAAGCAAAATGAGGTGTCTCATGGCGAAGATGATTTACGTTCTGTTCGGGTGCCGTCGGCAATCGCAAAGCACTCAGAAAATTCGGGCCACGAACGCGCGCAGCAGGTGCAGACTGAAGATGAGGGCGAGCAGGCAGGTGAGGGGCGAGGTCTGCTTGGCGCGGCCGGTGCCGAGGTGGAGAACGACGTGGGCGATCAGGCCCAGGCCAATGCCTTCCGCGATGCTAAAGCTGAGAGGTATGCCCGCGATGATCAGGAAGGCCGGCGCCGTCTCCGCGAAGTCATCGAGCTTCAGTTGGGCGACTGATTGAAACATGAAAATGCCGACAATCACGAGGGCCGGGGCCGTCGCCGCGGCAGGGATAATCAAAATCACCGGCGTCAGGAACAACGCGCCGAGGAAAAGCCCGGCCGTGGTCGCGCCGGTTAATCCCGTGCGTCCACCGGCCTCGACGCCCGCGGCGGACTCGATGTAGCTGACGACGGTGGACGTGCCCAAGAGAGAACTCAAAATGGCGGCGATCGAGTCGGCGACGAGCGCGCGGCCGGCCTTGGGCAATTTGCCGTCCTTGTCGAGCAGCCCGGCGCGTTGCGACACACCGATCAGCGTGCCGATGTTGTCGAACATGTCGACGAGCAGAAGCGTGAGGATGATCGGCAGGGCCTTGGCAAAGTCGTGGAGCAGGAAATCGAAGTTGAGCTGGAGAAACGTCGGGGCGGGCGAAGCGGGCAGGGAGAACAGCGCGTCCGGCATGGCCGTGACGGTGCCGCCGTGTCCGTTGGAGACAAAGAGACCGACCACCGTCACTGCAAGGATGGACAGGATGATCGCGCCGGGCACGCGACGTGCCACTAGGACCGCGGTAAGCAAGATCCCGCCAAAGCACAATAGGACCGGCGGCGATCCAAAGTCCCCGTGCGTGACGAACGTGGCGGTGCTGGCGACAACGAGCCCGCCGTTCTTGAGGCCGATGAAAGCGATGAAGAGTCCGATGCCGCACGTGATCGCCAGCTTCAGTTGGTGCGGGATGGCGGCGATGATTTTTTCCCGCACGCCGCTAAGCGAAAGGGCGAGGAAGATGCAGCCGTTCACGAAGACGAGTCCGAGCGCGGACTGCCAGGAGACTCCGAGACCGAGACAAACGGTGAAGGCGAAGTAGGCGTTGATGCCCATGCCGGGGGCAAGGGCGAGTGGGTAGTTGGTCAGGAATCCCATCAGCAGCGTGCTCACGGCGGCGGTGATGGCTGTGACCGTGATGAGCGCGGCGGGCGGCATCCCGGCGGCCGCTAAGATCGCCGGATTGACGGCGAGAATGTAGGCCATCGCGGCGAACGTCGTCGCACCGGCCTGC
>JANXWT010000178.1 GCA_025351035.1 Opitutia bacterium
CAGGCGGTATTGCTCGGCGAGTTTGGCTTCGGCCTCGTTGTTTAGGACGAGGCAGCCGCCCTCGACGGTTGTGATGTTTTTGTTGGCGTGAAAGCTGAACGACACGAAGTCGCCGAAGGAGCCGATGCGTTTGCCGCCCCAAGTGCTGCCGAAGGATTGAGCGGCATCCTCGACGACGCGGAGGTTGTGTTTCTTCGCGATGGCGTTGAGGTGGTCGCGATCGACGGGCAGACCGGCGAGGTCGACGGGGAGGATGGCGCGCGTGGCGGGCGTGATGGCGGCCTCGACGCGGGCGAGGTCGAGGTTGCGAGTGCCGGGGTCGATGTCGACGAAAACGGGCTTGGCGCCGACATCGAGGACGATGTTGCTCGTGGCGACCCACGAGAGCGGCGTGGTGATGACCTCGTGGCCGGGGCCGACGCCGGCGATGCGCAACGCGATCTCCATTGTGCAGGTGCCTGAGTTGAAGGCGCGCACGGGGCGCCCGCCGCAGAACTCGGAGAGTTTCGCCTCGAAGGCTTTCACGTTGGGGCCGGAGGTGATCCAGCCGGAGCGGAGCACATCGGCCACGCCGGCGATGGTGGCGTCGTCGATCGTCGGGCGCGTGAAGGGCAGATAGGGCAACGTGGGCTTGGCGTCGGACATCTCAGGGTTGGTTGCTGAAGAGGTAATGCGAGCGGCTATCCTCGAGCAAATAATAACGGAACGACGGATCGGCGAAGAGGGCCCTCGTGTCGTCCTTGCGGGCGACGACCCAAATACGCGTGGTGCCGGACCACTGGCGGCGGAACTCGGCGTTGTCGATGAAGCGGCCGCTGGCGCGCGCGGCGGGATCGATGGTGAGTTCGAGTTCGCTCGCGTAGCCGACGATGCCGACAGTGCGTTCGGCATAGAAAGTGAAGTCGTGGAAGAATTCGTGGTAATGGTAGACGCGGTCGGCGGGCTGCGCGTCGGTTTTGACCATAAGCGCGAGATCGCGCGTGCCCGGCCGCGCGATCGAGTCCTGCGCGTGCGCGAGGGCGAGCAGCAGCGCGGTGACGGAGCCGGCCATGGTGAGAACGGTCGCGAAGGCAGGGCGTTTTTTCCAATACCAGTGCGCCGCGAACGCGCCCGCGATGAGCGCGAAGGCGCTGTAGAGACCGTCGGCGCGCACGGCGTGCATTTGCGCCGCGTGACGGATGATACCGGGGCGCAACACGGCATAGGCAATGCCGACGCCGAGGACGCCCGCGACAATTGAAAACACCCAAACTCCGACGCGCAGACGCGGGCGGTCGTCGGCTTCGATGACCTTGACCAGCCACGCGCCGATCAACACGGCGAGCGGCGGGAAGACCGGCAGGATGTAGGGAATGAGCTTCGACTGGGATTTGCTGAAGAAGAAAAAAACAAACGCGGCCCACGTGACGAGGAACCACGCGTCGGCGTTTTCCTTGCGCCGGGCCCAGCCGCCCGCGAGCGCATCGCGCACGGCGTGCCAGAGAAAACCCATCCACGGGAAAAGTCCGCCGAGCACGACGGGAATGAAGAACCAAAACGGCTCGTAGCGGCCATGCTCGGTCGTGGTGAAGCGTTCCCAGTGCTCGTGCACAAAGTAGAATTGGGCCCAAGCGTCGTTGCGCTGGGCGGCAAGGAGGTGCCAGGGCGCGGCGATGGCGAGGAAGAGCAGCGCGCCAGTCGGGAGGTAGAGCGGCCGTAGGCGCTTCCATTGATTGAAAATCAGCAGCCAGAAAAACATCACCGCACCGGTGACCATGAAGCCGATGAGGCCCTTCGTGAGCGTGGCGAGAGCGGCGCTGGTGTAGAGGCCGTAGAAGAACCAGCGGCGCCTCCAGCCGGGTGCCTCGCGCACGCCGAGGATGAAGCAGAAAAGCGTGGCGCTCATCAGCACTGACACCGCCATGTCGAGAATGAGGATGCGGGCGAGGGCGAAGTAGAGGATGGAGGTGCCGAGGATGATGGCGGCGGCGAGGCCGGTGCGGCGGTTGTGCAAACGGCGACCGGCCGCGTAGGCGAGCAGCACGCCGCCAAGGGCGAACAACGCAGGCACGGCGCGCATCGCGAACTCGTCGGGGCCGAAAACGTTCATGAAGCCTGCGACGGCCCAATACATCAGCGGCGGTTTCTCGAAATACAGCACACCGTTGAGGCGTGGCAGCACCCAGTCGCCGGTCGCGAGCATCTCGCGGGGGATTTCGCCGTAGCGGCCTTCGTCGGGATTGACCAAAGTCGAGTCGCCGAGCTGGAAGAAATAGAGCAGGCCGAACAGCAGCGCAAGCAGCGCGAGGTCGCGCGACCAGGATGGGCTTCGGTCGTCGGGAGCAGTGTCCGGCATCAGAGGGTTGATCGCAGATAGTCACCGGAGGGGCAAGCGCAGTTCCCTCGCTTGGGGAAAAGTTTCGCGCGTGGCGCCGGTCAGCGGCGTTTGTCGTTGCAGGAGGGGCGGCGGACAGGGCATGAGCTAGCGCAGCCGACCGTAACTTCTGCGGGTTGCGCGCCGTCTCTGCGTATGTGCTCCTCCCTCTCCAACTATGGAATCAGCTGACGCCGCCTTTGACTTGGTCGGATGCCTCGCCCGTGTGCGCCAGCGCGACCAGACCGCGGCCCGCGAACTCGTCGAGCATCTCTATCCTCTCGTGCGGCGCATTGTCCGCGCGCATCTGCCGCGGCGCGTCGCCGAGGAAGACCTCGCTCAGGACATCTTTCTGAAAATGTTCACGCGCCTCGCACAGTATCAGGGCAACGTGCCGTTCACCCACTGGGTGTCGCGGATCGCGGTGACGACGTGCATCGACCAACTGCGCGCGCAGAAACGCCGGCCGGAGTTCCGTTGGGCAGATCTATCGGAAGGCGAAGTGCAGGTGCTCGACAGCGTGCTCAGCGACGAGCGCGACTCAAAGCCCGGCGACGCTCTCGCGGCGAGCGAGCTCGTGCACAAGTTGCTCGCGCAGCTGAAACCCGAGGACCGCATGGTCATCCAGCTGCTCGACCTCGACCAGAAGACAATCGCCGAGATCAGCCGGCTGACCGGCTGGGGCCAATCGATGATCAAAGTGCGCGCTTTCCGCGCACGACGGAAATTGCAAAAGCTGTTTCAGGAGCTACAAAGACAGGAGCAATCATGAACAAATTTGACCAACAGTGGCAGAAGTTGACGGCCCTCGCGCGCCAAGCGCCGGTCGGCGACACGTCGGCACCGTATGGCTTTGCCACGCGCATGGCCGCGGCCGGATTGTCCGCGCCCGCCGAGAGTCCTTGGGCCGGCTTCGAGCGCTATGCACTGCGCGGCCTGCTGGCGGCGACGACGCTTTGCGTGGCGGCGGTGGCTTTCAACCTGAGCGCCATGACCGGCAACCACGATGACGAAGTCGAACTGGATGACACCGTGAGCCAAGTGCTCGACCTCTCATGAGCATGGACAAGCCCTGGAAGATCGCCCTCGTGCTACTCGGCATTTTTGTCGCGGGCGCGCTGACCGGCGGCGCGGTGGCCATCCGATTCGTGCAAAAGAAATTCGCGGCGCGCCCGATGCCGGAGCAATGGGCGCCGATGCAGATGAAGCGACTGGCCGAAAGGCTCGACCTGTCGCCAGAGCAAAAGGAGCAGCTGCACCCGATCGTGAGGCGCAACATGGAACAGCTCAACCGGCTCCGCACCTATTCCTTTGCCGAGACCCGCTCCATCATCGAACGCATGCAACGCGAGATCGCGGACAAGCTCACGCCGGAGCAGCGGACCAAGTTCGAGCAGATGAACAAGGAGTTGCGCGAGCGCGCGCAGCGGTTCCAGCAGGAGCGCGGCGGTCCGCGGCGTTTCGGCCCCGACGACGGACGCGACCGGCCGTTGCGCGAGCGTCCGCCCGGCGAGAAGCCGGCCGATGCGCCACCGCCGAAGCCGGGCGGCGGCTGAGCGTTTTTTCACCACGGGCACCCCGAAACGGCGCCCGTTTTTATTTTAGTTGAAAGAGGGGAGGTCGCGCCTACGGTCCGCCTTGGCCAGGCGCCATGCATGGGCAGACGCGTGAACCCCGCCAGGACCGGAAGGTAGCAACGGTGACGACGTTCTCCTAGTGCCGTGGATTGCCTGGCCACTTTTTTTGCCGCAAAGCGGCGATGATGAAAGTTGAGGGTTGAAAGTTGAAAGCCGGCGATTGATTGAATCCGCGACTTCCGGCTGGCGGTCTTTCAACTTTCACCTTTCAACTCTCAACCGTGTCCGGCACCTACCAAGTCATCGCCCGCAAGTGGCGCCCCCAGACGTTCGACGATGTCGTGGGGCAGGACCATGTGGTGCGGACGCTGAAGAACGCCATCGCGCGCAACCGCATCGCGCACGCGTATCTCTTCGTCGGCCCGCGCGGCACGGGCAAGACGAGCACGGCGCGCATTTTCGCCAAGGCCCTCAACTGCACCGGCGGCCCGAAGGCCGACTTCGATCCGGCCGACCCCGTCTGCCAGTCGATCGCCGACGGCAGTTACCTCGACGTGATCGAGATCGACGGCGCCTCGAACAACGGCATCGACCAGATCCGCGACCTGCGCGACACCGTGCGCTACGCGCCGGCGCAGGGAAAGTTCAAGGTCTACATCATCGACGAGGTGCACCAGCTTTCCGCACAGGCGTTCAACGCGCTGCTGAAAACCCTCGAGGAGCCGCCGGCGCATGTGAAATTCATCTTCGCCACGACGGAGGTGCAGAAGGTTTTGCCGACGATCATCTCGCGCTGCCAGCGCTTCGATCTGAAGCCGATCCCGACCGAGCTGATCGTCGAGCGCCTGCAAAAAATCGCCAAGGCGGAGAAGATCAAGGTCAGCGCCGAGGCTTTGCAGAGCATCGCCCGCATGGCCGACGGTGGCATGCGCGACGCGCAGTCGGTGTTCGACCAGATGATTTCGTTCTGCGGTGCCGAGATCACCGAGGCCGACGTGCTCGATGTCTATGGCTTGGTTTCGGCGGAGAACATCGCGGCACTCGCCGCGGCGCTCGCGGCCGGCGACCACCAGAAACTCGTGGCCATCGTGGACGAATGCGACGAGGCTGGTCGCGATCTTTACCGGTTGCTGGTCGATGTGCAGACAAATGTCCGCCAAGCCTTGCTCGACTCCATCGCGAATCGCGGCAGCAGCAAGGCGCTCGGCACGGCGATGACGACCGAGCAACTCACGCGCCTGCTCGACGGCTTGCGCGAAGGCGAGGGCGGCGTGAAGCACGGTCTGTCCGAGAAAATCAATTTCGAGGTGACGCTGCTCAAGGCGGTCGAGAACAGCCGCGCGCGCGCGATCGACAGCCTGATCAAAGAAATCTCGGCCCTCGCCGAGAGCCTGCCCGACGACGGCTCAAAAAAAAACGGCTGACGGGGGCGAGTGAGGCAGAGAAGACGAGAGGCGAGAGGCTAGAAACTAGAGCTGATAGCCAAGAGCTGAGAGTCCAGAGCGCGGAACCGAAGCCGGCGAGTCCGGAGCTGAAAGCCGAAGAGGCGCCGCCCGCTGCCGTGATCGAGGCCGAGGCACCGGTCGGGCCTTCGCCAGATGGGGAGGCGGCTTTCCTGAATGAGCAGAATTCCCAAGAAGCAGCGTCGGCGTCGCTGTCGGTGGCCGCTCCGGTTGAAGTCGAAGAGCCCGCGGAAGCGTTGCCGAAACTCGACGAACTGGTGAACCGCATTTCTGCCCCCACGCGAGCGCTGGTGGACGAGCTCTTCCGCGCCAGATTCGTGACGGTGAAACGCGTCCCGAAGTCGGCGCTGAAGAACTAGCCGGTTATGCCAAAAATTCTTCAAGCCGGTCGCTTGGTTGGCATGGGACCGGCTTACTTTCGACATCCTTTTTCTACGTCCGGACGGTGCCAGACGGTGCCGTGCGGGCGTGGTCATTAACCTCCCCCACATCCTCCCACCATGAGCGTCAGCCCCTCCCGCCTCGCGGCGATCTCCGCAGCCAACAACTACCGCACGTCCAAGACGGTGGCTTTCACCGAAAGTCACTCCGCCGGCCTGTTCGGCAAAAATGTCTTCAACGACAAGATCATGCAGCAGCGCCTGCCGAAGATGGCCTACAAGTCGCTCCGCAAGACGATCGACACCGGCGCGCAGCTCGACGCCGCGGTGCTCGATATCGTGGCGACGGCGATCAAGGACTGGGCCCTCGAGCACAACGCCACGCACTATGCGCACGTCTTTCAGCCGTTGACCGGCATCACCGCGGAGAAGCACGACAGCTTCCTCGAACCCGACGGCCGCGGCGGCGCGATCGCGGAATTCTCCGGCAAGCAGCTCGCGCAGGGCGAACCTGATGCGTCGTCGTTTCCTTCCGGCGGCATTCGCGCGACCTTCGAGGCCCGCGGCTACACGGCGTGGGATGTCACCAGCCCGTGCTACCTCGTCGAGAACGCCAACGGCGTGACGATGTGTATCCCGACGGCGTTCGTGTCGTGGACGGGCGAGGCGCTCGACTTGAAGACCCCTGTGCTGCGTTCGATGAAGGCGCTTGACGTGCAGGCGCAGCGCGTGCTGACGCTTTTCGGCCACACCAATATCCCGATGGTCACCGCGACCGCGGGCCCGGAGCAGGAATATTTCCTCATCGACCGCAATTTCTACCTCGCGCGTCCCGACTTGTTCACGGCCGGCCGCACGCTGTTCGGCGCGAGGCCGCCGAAGGGCCAGGAGTTCGAGGACCAATATTTCGGCGTGATCCCGGACCGCGTGCTGGCGTTCATGCACGAAAGCGAAGCGGAACTCTACAAGCTCGGCGTGCCGGTAAAGACGCGCCACAACGAGGTCGCGCCGTCGCAATACGAAATCGCACCGATCTACGAGAATGCCAACATCGCCGCTGACCATCAGCAGATGCTGATGATCACGCTCAAGCGCGTCGCGCGCCGCTACGGCCTCGAATGCCTGATGCACGAGAAACCCTTCGCGGGTGTCAATGGCTCGGGCAAGCACCTCAACTGGTCGCTCGGCAACGCCGCGCAGGGCAATTTGCTCGAGCCCGGCAACACGCCGCACGCCAACATGCAGTTCCTCGTGTTCTGTGCCGCCGTCGTCCGCGCCGTGCACCGTCACAGCGGGCTGTTGCGCGCGCTCGTCGCCAGCGCCTCGAACGACCACCGGCTCGGGGCCAACGAGGCGCCGCCGGCCATCATCTCGATCTTCCTCGGCGAGCAACTGGCGGATGTTTTCGAGCAGCTCAAGCTCGGCAAGGCCAAGAGTTCGAAGGCCGCCGGCACGATGCACCTCGGCGTCGACACACTGCCGCTGCTGATGCGCGATGCGGGCGACCGCAACCGCACGTCGCCGTTCGCATTCACGGGCAACAAATTTGAATTCCGCGCCGTCGCATCCGGGCAGTCGATCGCCGCCCCGCTCGCGGCGCTCAACACGATCATGGCGGAGTCACTCGACTACATCGCCACAAAATTGGAAAAGGCGACGAAGGGGAAGAAATTTGAGGAGGCCGTGCAGGACGTGCTAACCGAGATCGCGCGCGACAACGGTGCGGTGATCTTCAACGGCAACGGCTACTCCGAGGAGTGGCATCAGGAAGCCGCCAAGCGCGGCCTGCCGAACCTCAAGACCACGGTCGACGCTGTGCCGGTCATCGCCGCTAAATCCACGGTGGCGGCCTATGAGAGATTCGGCATTCTCACCAGGCGCGAGCTCGAGGCCCGCCGCGACATCGCATTCGAGCAGTATGTGAAGGCCGTGATCGTCGAGGCCAACATCGTCACCGAGCTCGTCGCGACGAAATACCTGCCGACCGCGATCCGTTATCAGACGGAGTTGGCGCAAAACGCCGCGGCACTGAAGATCGCGGGCGTGAAAGCGGACAGGAGTCTGCTCACCAAAGTCAGCGGCCTGATCGCCGAGTTGCAGGCGGAGAACGCCAAGTTGGCCAAAATCCGCCAGCACCACGCCAACGGACTCGAGGCCGAGGCGGCGCATCTGTGTGACACTGTTCTCCCACAGCTCGGGAGCGTCCGTAAGGTCGTCGATGCCCTTGAGGCGATCTGCCCGGACGACAGTTGGCCGATGCCCACCTACGAAGAGATGCTGTTCATCAAGTGACGGGGCAGTAGCAAGATTCCATCACAAAGTGACGCCCGGCCCGAGTGGCCGGGTGTTTTTTTGTAGCCGTGACCGGCGGCGTGCTGTTGAACAGCGCCACCGGATGACCGCGCCCGATCCAACGCCAGCCAGTTCCCGACTGTTCGTCGCCAGCGAGTGGGTGTTGATCGGTGGGTTGATGGTGACCTTCGCGTGGACGACGCTGCAACTCGGTGGCTATCTGGCGGAGACGATGGTCGTGAGCGCGTGGGCCGTGTTCGGTTTGGCGGCGCTGGGCGGGTGTCTGTTCGCCGCGAGACCGCAGGTGTTCAATCGCGTGGCGCTGCTGCCGCTGCCGTTTTTGCTTTTTGCTCTGGGCAGTGTGCTTTGGCTGGCGCCTGCGCCGTGGCTCGCTTGGCGCGAGTGGCTGCTGTGGCTGCAAATGTGGCTCGTATTCGTGCTGGTGCTGCATTTCGGCCGCAGTCGGGGTGCGATTGCATTGATCGCGGCGACGTTCGCGGCTCTGGGATTGGTGGGCGTCGGCATGGCGGCCTGGCAGCGCTTCGTGAATCCGCACTGGATGATGATGGGCAAGGTGCAGGCGGAGCAATTTGGCGATCGGTCGGCGGGGATGTTCGGCATCCCGAACAGCCTGGCGGCGCTGCTGGAATTGATGATCCCGGTGTGCGGCGCGCTGCTCTTTTCCCGCCGGACCGGTGTGCTCGTGAAGATCGTGTGCGGCTGGTTGGGTGCACTGTTCCTTTTCGCGCTCGTGCTCACCGGCAGCCGGGGCGGCTGGCTGGCGATGGCGGCGACACTCTTGTTGTGGCCGCTGTTGGGAGGGAAAAATTGGC
>JANXWT010000191.1 GCA_025351035.1 Opitutia bacterium
AGGACAAGGCGCTCCCGCACGTTTACACCGACGAATTCCGCGAGCGCACCATCGTTGTCACCACGCCGCACGGAGGACTCGGCTACGTGCGCAAGCTGAACACCCTCGGCGTGAAAACCTGGGTGCTGCCCTCGGCGTCGCCCCGGGTGAACCTCGGGGATTTTCGCCGGCGGTGCGTGGCAGAGGGCATCACGGGCGTTTTCTTCGAGGGTGGCTCGCAACTGATGAGCGAGCTGCTGCAGTCGCGCGAACTCGACTATCTCTTCACCTATCACGCCCCGGTGCTGTTCGCCGACGACAAGGGCAAAACGATTTTGCGCGGCCTGCGCACGGAGACTCTCGCCAATGCGATCCGGCTCACGAAGGTGCGGCACGAAGTGCACGGTGACGACGCGCTGATGCGCGGTTTCGTGCAGTATCCGGAGAAAATGTTTGTCGACGAAGCGATTTTTACGCGGAAGTTGTATGGGGATTGACCTGAACCATTCGGATTATTTTTCCACGAATCACACGAATTACCACGAATGAAATCATGCATGGGTCTTATTCCGGCTTTTCATTCAGATTCGTGCAGATTCGTGTCATTCGTGGGTGACCTACCTTTTCAGACTCGGATATTTTTCCACTCATCACACGAATTAACCCGAATCAATATTACCTGCCTGTGTCGCCATTCGTGGGCAAAACCTCCCCGGCTTTTCCTCCGCCTCGTAGGATAATGATCATGAACACTGGCCAAATCCACCTCGCAATCCTCCTTCGGCAAGGCTTCGGAGGACGCAGCGGGCAATGACAATACAAGTAATAATCCACCTCGCCACCGGCAATGCGCACAAGGCGCGGGAGTTCCAGGCGCTGGCCGACGCCTCGGGCCTGGCGGTGAAAATTGTCGCGGCAGAGAAAATGCCCACGGTGGCCGAGGACACCGGCACGTTCGTGGGCAACGCGCGCAAGAAAGCACTGGCGTTGCAGGCAACGCTCAGCGCCGGTGTCTGGGTATTGGCCGACGACAGCGGCGTGTGTGTCGACGCGCTCGGGGGCGCGCCAGGCGTCGAGTCGGCCTACTACGCCGGACCGCAGCACGACGGGGTGGCGAACCTCCGCAAACTGACGGAAGTGATGCGCGACGTGCCGGCCGAGCGGCGCGGCGCGTCGTTCAACTGCGTGCTCGTGTTGCGCGGTCCGGCGGAAGCCGAGCAGATCTTCGCGGGCCGTTGCCCGGGAATTTTGTGCATGGAGCCGGCCGGCGGAAATGGCTTCGGCTACGATCCGCTGTTCGTGCCCGAAGGATTTGCACAAACCTATGCCCAGCTCGGCGACGCCGAGAAGAACCGCATCAGCCACCGCGCGCGGGCTTGGGCACAGTTCGCGGCGTGGTTACGGGCGCAGCGGCTGGCGTAGGGCCGGTGCTTGTCGCCGCGCTGTTGTTCGCTTGCTGTGCGGCACGTCCACAAGGGACGGCCCTACCATCCGCACTCCGGCTTAACGGTGGACTTTCGCGCCAACTTTGCTTGCTTGGCCTGTCCGCACCATGAGCAAGTTCTACCTGACCACCGCCATTGACTACGTCAACGGATCGCCGCACCTCGGCCATGCTTACGAGAAGGTGCTGGCGGACGTGATTGCCCGGAGTCGGCGGTTGCTGGGACAGGAAGTGCATTTCCTCACGGGCACCGACGAACACGGGCAAAAAATCCAGCAGGGTGCACGCGCGAAGGGTGTGCCGACGCAGGAATTCGTCGACGGTTACGCGGCCGAGTTCATCGAGCTGGCGAAGATGCTCAACCTCTCGAACAACGATTTCATCCGCACGACCGAGCCGCGGCACAAGAAAGTCGTGCGCGCGATTCTCCAGCAACTCTTCGACAAGAGCGAAATCTACCGCGCGGAATACAAGGGCTTCTACTCGACGCGCCAGGAGCAGTTTCTCCAGGAGAAAGACCGTCTGCCCGGTGGCGGCTGGCCGGAGCTCTTCGGCGAAGTCACCGAGATCACCGAGACGAATTACTTCTTCAAGCTGGCGAGTTACCAGCAGTGGTTGATCGACTATGTGACGGCGCACGAGGATTTCGTCTTCCCGGCGCATCGGCGCAAGTCACTGCTCGAATTCCTCAGTGAGCCGCTCAACGACCTCTGTATTTCCCGTCCGAAGGAGCGCCTCGAG
>JANXWT010000227.1 GCA_025351035.1 Opitutia bacterium
CCTCGACGTCGAAGATCAGGAACAGGATCGCGTAGAGATAATAGTGGGCCTTGAACTGAATCCACGAATCGCCGCTGGCCTCAAGGCCGCATTCATAGGTGGAGTTTTTCACCGGGCCGGGTTTGGCGGGCTGGAAAATCCGCACCCAGAGCTGCGCGACGGAGAGCAAGATCAGAGGGAAAGCGATCGCGATTGCGAGGAAGAGCGCCAGGAAGAGATAAGGATGGGCGTTCAAGGTTGAGTGCGTGAGGCCAAGAGAATTGAAAGACCTCTGGCAAAGCTCAATGCAGAACCGAAACTGTTTCTTGGCATTCACTGCGCGCCGATTGCCACCCCGAAAACTGAACCGCCGGAGAACGCTAGGCGCTCTCCGGCGGCAAGTAGTCCGTCGCTACCCCTAACGGCGGACGACCAAAGTTTTTCTGACTTCCAACGCTGCTACCCTAATCCATCCCGACGGTGATTTCCATGGGGCGAAACACTACCGGTGCAGGTTGGGTGGTCAGCGCGGCCCCATTCCTGTCCACAGAGCGTCGATAAACGGTCGCATCTGTTCCGGTTTGGTCTTCACCTTTTTTTCGCCCGACAAATGTTCGCGCAGCACCATCGAGTGCAGCATGTGGACGAAGATGGCGACGAACACGCCGGGCTGGTCCGTCTTGATGAGGCCGGCCTTTTCCCATTGCTGCATGCGGAGCCGGATGATCGCGGCGACTTCGCCCACGCGGTTGTAGCGGTGCAGTTCCTTGCTGAGATTCTTCGAGTAGTCCGCGTGCGTGCCGAGCATGATGATGGCGGGGATGACTTCGCGCAGGTGGTCTTTGAAACGCGCCGCAAACGCCGCGAGGAACGCGCGCGGATCGCTCACGTCGTCGTTCTCGTCGACGAGCGCCGGCACGCTGGGCGCGAGGGCCGCGAGGAAAAGTTCCTCCTTGTCCTTGAAACGCTGGTAGAGAATCCCGGGCGAGACGCCGACGGCTTTCGCGACATCGCGGATGGTCGCCTTGTGCCCGCGCGTCCGCAGCAACTCGCGCGCGATGTCCAGCAGTTCGTCGGTCTCGATGGTTTTGCGGCGTCCCATTTGGGCGAGCTTGGGAGGCGCCGGACGATTTGCAAATCCCGGTTGAAAAATCCTACACAGCGCCCGCCGCTGGTGGCCATTCACCGCCGCGCGGCGCAACCGGAGCTTGTCGCCGGGCGGGCGGGCGGCATGCTGACCGGTCATGAAATTCCCCACGCTTTTGGCCGGCGCTGCATTGTTGATGACGGGTCTCTTCGCGGAGACGGCAATTCCCCCGGTGTCGCCGGAGCTTTTCGGCGAGCTGCACTGGCGCAACATCGGGCCTTTCCGCGGTGGGCGCACGCGCGCGGCCGCCGGCGTGCCGAGCCAGCCGAATGTTTTCTACATGGGCCAGGTCAACGGCGGCGTCTGGAAGACCGACGACTACGGCCTGACTTGGACGCCGATTTTCGACGCGCAACCCACACAGTCGATCGGCGCCATCGCCGTCGCGCCTTCGAATCCCAACATCGTCTACGTGGCCAGCGGCGAAGGTCTCCGCCGTCCCGATCTCTCCGTCGGCGACGGCATTTACCGCTCCGACGACGCGGGCGCGACGTGGAAACACCTCGGCCTGCGCGACGGCCAGCAGATCCCCACGCTCGCCATCGACCCGCGCAATCCCGACCGGCTCTTCGCCGCGGTGCTCGGCCATCCTTTTGGCGCCAACGCCGAGCGCGGCATCTACCGCTCTAACGATGGCGGCGTCACTTGGAAAAAATCCCTCTACGTCGATAGCGACACTGGTGGCTGGGATGTTTCCTTTGATCCTGCGAATCCTGACACCATGTATGCCTCGCTCTGGGAAACCCGCATGGGTCCGTGGGACGGCCCTAATCACTACAAGGGCACGAAGGGCGGCGTCTTCAAATCCACCGATGCCGGCCAAACTTGGCGCAAGCTCACCGCCGGTCTCCCCGCCGATCTCTCGCAGACTTACATCGCCGTCGCGCCGAGCAACTCGCAACGCATCTACGCAGCTGTCGGCACGCCGACTGCCTCGAGCCTCTACCGCTCCGACGACGCCGGCGAAAACTGGCATGTCGCCACGACCGACACGCGCCCGGCTCTCGGCATCGGCGGCGGCGACATGCCGAAGATCGTCGTCGATCCCGCGAACGCCGACCTCGTCTACAGCGCGACCGTCGTCGCGTGGCGCTCCGTCGACGGCGCGCGCACTTGGACCGCTTGGACCGGCGCGCCCGGCGGCAACGATTACCAGAATCTTTGGATCAACACGCAGCATCCCGAGATCGTGCTCCTTGTTTCCGACCAGGGCGCCGCCGTCACCGTTAACTCCGGCCGCACCTGGAGTTCGTGGTATAACCAGCCGACCGCGCAGCTCTACCACGCCGCCGCCGACAACGCCTTTCCCTACCGCGTCTACAGCGGACAGCAGGAGAGCGGCTCCGTCGGTATCGCCAGCCGCGGCAACGACGGCGTGATCACGCTCCGCGACTGGCATCCCGTCGGCGTCAGCGAATACGGCTACGCCGCGCCCGATCCGCTCGATAACAACATTGTCTACGGCGCCGGCCGCCTCGAGGTTTCCAAATTTCATTGGGACACCGGCCAGATCGAGACCGTCTCGCCCGTGGTGCTCGCCGACCCGAAATACCGCGCCGTGCGCACGCAGCCGATTCTGTTTTCTCCCGTCGACCCGCACGTGCTCTATGCGACGGCCAACGTGATTTTCCAGACGACCGACGGCGGCCACTCGTGGAAAGAAATCAGCCCCGACCTCGCGCGCCCCGCGGGCAACATCCCGGCCAACATCGGTCACCTCTCGCCGAAGGACGCCGAGACCGCCGCGAAACAGCGCGGTGTCGTCTACGCGCTCGCGCCTTCGCCGAAATCCCTCGCGACCCTCTGGGCCGGCACCGACGACGGTCTCGTGTGGCTCACCGTCGACGGTGGCGCGCACTGGAACAACGTCACTCCGCCCGCGCTCACGCCGTGGAGCAAAGTCACGCAGATCGACGCCGGGCATTTCGACGCCGCCACGGCCTACGTCTCCGTCAGCCGCCTGCGCGTCGACGATCTCACGCCCTTCATCTACCGCACGCACGACGCCGGCAAAACTTGGCAGCTCGTCACCGCCGGCCTCGATCAGGCGCCCGTCAACGCCGTGCGCGAAGACCCCGTGCGCCCCGGCCTGCTCTTCGCCGCCACCGAGCGCGGCCTCTGGGTTTCCTTCAACGACGGCGATCGCTGGCAACCGCTCCAGCTCAACCTCCCGCATACCTCCATGCGCGACGTGATCGTGAAAGACTCCGACCTCGTCGTCGCCACGCACGGCCGCTCGTTCTGGATTCTCGACGACATCTCGCCACTGCGGCAGTTCGACGCCCTCGCGCAACCCGCCGCGCTCATCAAGCCCGCCCTCGCCACCCGCGTGCGCGACAATCTCTACTCCGACACGCCGATCCCGCCCGACGAGCCGACCGGCGAAAACCCGCCCGACGGCGCCATCCTCGATTTCTATCTGCGCGACGCCGCGACCGCGCCCGTCGTCCTCGAAATCCTCGACGCCCACGGCAAAACCGTGCGCCGTTACTCCAGTGCCGACGTGCCCGAGGTCACCGCCGCCGATCTGCCCAAGCTGCCGATCCCGACCTTCTGGCCGCAGCTGCCCAAGACTCTGCCCGCGACCGCCGGCCTGCACCGCTGGGTGTGGGACCTGCACTACACCGCGTCCGATTCGCTCAAGCACTCGTATCCCATCTTCGCCACGCCGCACCGCACGCCGCGCCTGCCGCTCGGGCCGCGCGCGTTGCCCGGCACCTACACGGTGAAGCTCACCGTCGCCGGCCAGTCCTACACCGCACCGCTCACCGTGCGCATGGACCCGCGCGTGAAGACCTCCGCCGCCGACTGGCAGAAAAACTTCGACCTGCAAAGCCAGCTCTCGTCGCTGATCAACCGCGGCACGCACGCGCTGCGCCGCGCCAAGTCACTCACCGAGCAAATCGACGAACTAGCGAAAGTGCCCGCTGCGCCCGCCGCCGATCTCGCGGCGTTCAAAACCAAAGTGCAGGCCGCGAACGACGCCCTCGCCGGCCCGACCGGCGAAGCCGGCGATCTCTACGGCAACCTCGATCACGCCGACACCGTGCCGACCGTCGCGCAAACCGCCGCCGGCGCGAAACTCGCTGCCGAGCTGCACGACGCCTACGAAGCGTGGGAGAAACTGCTCTCCACCGACCTCCCCGCGCTCAATGCCAAGCTCAAAGCCGTCGGCACCGCCGGGTTGAACCCCAACGCCGCGCTTGCCAGCCCCGACGAATCTGACGAAACCGACCTCGACTGAGTGGTGTCGAGCGCGGCCGTTTTCTTCGCCACGGATGGCACGGACTTATCCGCCTGTGGCGGGTAAAGACAGCGATAGAAATTTGTAGGGCGGGGTCTCCAGACCCCGCCACCTATTTCCAAACAACTCTCGCTCCGGCGAACGCCGTGAGACTTGTAATCTAATAGACTACAAACTCCCGCCGCCACTTTCCGGATGTTGGGCCGACGAGCGCCGGCCCAACATTGCCGCATGATTCCGCTTCATTCCCGCAACTCTGCGGTTGATTCTACCTCGTATGCCACATCATGTCTGCCGCGGTTAACAGCAATGAGCATGATCATCATTTTCGCCATTTGCCTAGTCGCGGCAGTTTTTCTGCTGATTGTTGGTGCAAAGAAATCAGATGCACAGCCGGTGAAGCACGAAGAAGTCGCCCGCCGTTTCTGAGTTCGTGACCTCAAGGTAAGGTTCTAAACACAACGTCATAACTAGATGCCGATGTTAGGCGATGCCACAAAGACGCTGAAGGGTGGAGTTCGGGCGCGACCATTCGCGGAGGCGCGGTCGGACGGCGGCCACCACACACT
>JANXWT010000261.1 GCA_025351035.1 Opitutia bacterium
CCGAGAGGTGAGTGCCGCCGTCGGGATTGTGGATCGTGTTCGTGTAGCAGAGGACGAGGTCGTTGTAGGAATCGTTGTATTGGAAAACGACCTCGACGTGCACCTCGGCGGGTTTGTCGTCGATGACGGTCGTCGTCTCCTTCGCGATGCGGACGGGCTTGGGGTGCAGCGCGACCTTGCCGGTGTTGATCTGCTTCACGAACTCCTCGACGCCGTCTTTGTAGAGGAAGGTTTCCGTTTTCGGCGTGGCCGGACGCTCGTCGGTGAAGACGATCGTGAGACCGGAGTTGAGAAAGGCGAGTTCGCGCAGGCGCTGGCTGATGCGATCGGCCTGGAAGACGGTGGTGTCGCGGAAAATTTCCGGGTCGGGCTTGAACGTGATGAGCGTGCCCGAGCCGCGGGCCTTGCCGATGACCTCGAGTTTCTTCGTGGTCTTGCCACGCTCGAAGGTCATGTGGTGGACGAGTCCGCCGCGCGTGACTTCGACCTCAAACCATTCGGAGACGGCATTGACGCACTTCGCACCGACGCCATGCGTGCCGCCGGAAAATTTGTAGCCGCCCTGGCCGTATTTGCCGCCGGAGTGCAGCGTGGTCAACACCATCTCGACGCCGGGAATCTTGTATTGCGGATGAATGTCGACCGGGATGCCGCGGCCGTTGTCGCGGATGCTGATCGAGCCGTCGACGTGGATGGCGACTTCGATCTTCGTGCAGTGGCCGGCCAAATGTTCGTCGACGGAATTGTCGAGCACTTCGGACACGCAGTGGTGCAACGCGCGTTCGTCGGTGCCGCCGATATACATGCCGGGCTTCTTGCGCACAGCCTCCAAGCCCTCGAGCTTGCCGAGTTTTGAGGCGTCATAGGCGGCCGAGTTGGCTTCGTTCAGTGCTTGGGCTTTGTCTGCTTCTTGATCGGGCATTTAGTTCAGAAAATTGGTTTCAAAAAGATCGCGAAAAACTGGCGCTTGGACAACGTAAATCGCCGTTAATGTTCCCCAAAAATCAGACAGGAAAGCAACGGCATAATCTGCTGGCAACAAACCTGATGCCATATCTGTGTTGTGACAGTATTTCATGCCAAAACGAATGTGTGAGAACAAGCCCACCCAAGCCGAAAAATCCCGGATTATTCGGCGCAGTTTCCGCAATTTGCCGGCTGCTGAAGGTTTCGTTTGACCGGGTTCGGGCCCACCGCAGTGTCGCCGCATGTCCGTCTTCAGCTTGGAAAAAATCCTCGTGCTACAGGAGCGGGACCGGAAGCGACTGCTGTTTGAACAGCAGTTGACCGCGGTGCCGCACGATATTGCGGCCATCGAGGCAAGAATCGCGGCCGAAAAATCCGCGATCGAAACCGCCAAGGCGGAATGGCACGGACTGGAGGCGAAAAAGAAAACGCTCGAGACCGAGATCAAGTCCGCCGAAGAGAAAATTGGCAAATACAAGAACCAGCAGTTGCTCGTGCGGAAAAATGACGAGTATCAAGCGCTCGCACATGAGATCGTGACCATGCAAACCGCGATTGGCGCGATGGAAGAAACCGAGATCGGGATTATGCTCCAGATTGACGAGGCAAAGACGAAGTTCACAGCCGCCGAGGGGGAGCTGAAGAGCAACATTTCCGGACACGAAGGGAAAATCTGCGCGCTGCGTGAACGCGGCGCGCAGCTTGAAGCCGACGTCAAGGAGGCGCAGGCCGCGGTGGCCGCAGCGCGCGTCGAGGTGCCCGAGCCACAACTCAGGATTTACGACCGCATCGCGGTCAAGCCCGGGCATCCGGTTTGTGTCGCCATCAGCGGCACCAAGTGCGGGGGCTGTCACCTCAAGGTGCCGACGCACATCGAGGTGCAGGCGCGTGCTGAGCACGAGTTGACAACCTGCGACCAGTGCGGGCGAATCGTTTTTCTGGAGAAACACTAGGCGCGCCGATTTCGGGACACCAGTAGGGGCGCAGACTTGCTGCGCCTAACTACGCCAATTCCCTTCCGACTGCCCTCTTGCTTTCGGTGGCGAAATCCGTAAGGTGCTCGTGCTAGTTTCGGAGCTAGGTCTTCGCTCCGCGTTCTTTGATCACCGGTGCGCGTCAAACCGCGCCGGCTCGAAATACGGAGAGGAAAGTCCGGACACCATCGGGCAGGATTCCCCCTGAAAGAGGGGGCGCGGCGCTTTAAAGCGTCGTGACGGACAGTGTCACAGAAAATCAAACCGCCCTGCGTCGCTCGGCGAAAGCCGAGCTAGAAGGGTAAGGGTGAAAAGGTGGGGTAAGAGCCCACCGCGCCGAAGGCAACGACGGCGGCTCGAAAAACCCAATCCGGTGCAAGACTAAATAGGGGACTCGGCGGCCCGTCGGACAGTCCCGGGTTAGTCGCATCCCGCGCGTGCGGCGCAAGCCGCGCAGTGCGGGGAGGGGCG